>CAUAHS010000129.1 GCA_958428885.1 uncultured Eubacteriales bacterium | reverse complement strand
CACTCGCCGCCGCGGCGAGGGGTTAGATACGCACCGGGCCGAAAAGACCTGACCGAACCCTTCGCACCGTTGGGGCTTACGGCCGGATGGGAGAGGCGGGCGAAACTTTCAAACGCGCGCGTTGCGCGCGGGTGCAATTATTTGCCTTTCTGGATACGGCGGATGACGGCGGCGCAGCGCTCCTTGGTATACACCACGGGTACGGGGTACACGGGGTTGGCCTCGGCCAGGGCCCACTTGACCATCTGCGGGATATCCTCGTCCTTTATCACGTCCAGACCCGCCGGAATGCCCATGCGCTTGTTCATCGCGCGGATCTCCGCTATGAACTCCTTCGCCTTCTCCTCCGTCGTGCCGCAGGTCTTGACCTTGGCTATCTCCGCCAGCCGCGCCAGCTTCGGGTACACGGCTTCGCCGTAGTCCTCGAGCACGATGGGGAGTATCACCGCGTTCGCCAGGCCGTGCGGGGTGTTGTACAGGCCGCCCAGCGTGTGCGCTATCGCGTGCACGTTGCCCACGCTCGAGCGCGTGAACGCAAAGCCAGCCTTGAACGCCGCTATCATCATCTCCTGACGTCCGTTTATGTCCTCCGGGTGCGCGTACACCTTCTCCAGATTCACGAAGATGCTCTGCACCGCCTCCTCCGCGTCACGGATGCTCTCCCGCGTGTTGTATGTCCAGCACAGATACGCCTCCACAGCGTGCGTCAGCGCGTCCATGCCCGTCGTCGCCGTCGTGCGCGGGGGCAGGCCCACCGTCAGCTCCGGGTCGAGTATCGCGTAGTGCGGGATGAGGTTCAAATCCATTATCGCGTACTTGTGGTTCGTCTCCCGGTCCGTGATGACCGCCGCAACCGTCGTCTCGCTGCCCGTGCCTGAGGTCGTCGGTATCGCGATGATCGGCGGCAGGGGACGGCCGACTTTGAGAAGGCCCGCCAGCTGCGTCAGCTTCTTCTCAGGACGCACGCTCTTCGCCGCCGCAGCCTTCGCCGCGTCCATCGGAGAGCCGCCGCCGAGCGCTATGAAGCCGTCGCAGCCGTTGTCGCGGTAGCGCTCGTAGATGCGCTCCGCCGTCGTCACCGAGGGGTTCGCCTCCACCTCGGAGAACACCGCGTAACTCACCCCGGCCTCCTCGAGTATCGCCATGATGCGCTTGCCGATGGTCTTGACGATGTTAGGTCCCGTCACAAGCAGGACCTTTTTCACGCCCGCCTCGGCCAGCAGCCGGGGGATCTCCTTTATGCTCCCGGCTCCGGTCACCAGCTCCGGCTTGCGCCAGGGCATGAACTTCTCGCCGACGCCGAACACCCCCTGGAAGGTGCGGTAATACGCCAGCTTTGCCTTGTCGATGTTTGACATTTCCTCTTCCTCCTTATCCCATTATCCCCCGCCGCAGATCGGCAGAAAGCTCAGGCAGTCTCCCGCTGCCAGCGCCGTTTTGAACCCGCGGCGGAGTTGTATGCTCTCTCCGTTTATGACTATCAGCATCCGCTTTGCCTCGCGGTATGCCTCCTTGGAATACTTCCGCTTTATGTGCGCCATGACATCGGCCACGGTGGCGGCCTCGACGTGCTCCTCACCTGTGCCGGTCAGCTCAGGCAGGGCACCGCGATACACTACCTTGACGTTCATCTGCGCCCCTCCTCTATGCCCAGGCGCAGGAGCTTCCACCGCTTCGGGCGGCCCTCTTTGTCCCAGCCCCTGGTCTTGTAGTAGACGGGCAGCATCTTCTCCAGCGGCACCGCCGTGCGCGGGTTCTTCGGGTCCTGCAGCTCCTTCGTCAGGCGCTTTGGCAGCGAGTCGTCCTTCGCCGTCAGGCCCTCGCGGAGGTTGAAGAGCCGCTCGAGGTTATACGAGCGCTCGCCCAGGTCGAGGAACTGGCCCGTGAACATGCGCAGCCCCGTCGCCCGGCGCAGGGCTTCCGCGTGGGGCAGGATGAACAGCGAGTTGAAGGCCACCAGCGGCGTCATGTTCAGCAGCAGCGCCACCATCGGGCCCATCCAGGGCATGACCTTGCCCACCAGCTTGGTTATCGGGCTGTTCGGGCCGAGGTCGAAGAAGATGCCCGGCACGAAGGTCTGCGCCGAGAACAGGCAGCAGCCTGCCGAGGACACAGCCTCGAGCGCGTCCTGCATGAAGGCCGTGAACTGCGCCTTGCCCCGCGGCGTCAGCGCGTCCATGCTCAGCACGCCCACGGACTCGAGCAGCGCGAGATAGCCGCCGTTCAAATGGCAGCCGCCGCGGTTCGCCACCGCGTAACCCAGGCCCATGCCTACGCTCCGGCGGGGCTCATAGCTCGCGAGCTCCAGGCCCTTGGAGTTGATGGCGAAGTCCTCGCCGCCGTATTTTGCGGCCATGCGCTTTGTGCCGTCCGCTATGTCCGAGTATATCCCCTCGCGGTGCGAGACCTTGACGAGCACCTCCTCGAGGTTGTCAGTCCGGCCGAACTCCACGCCGAAGTCCGCCATGCCCCGCTCCTTGAGCTCCATGGCGAAGGCCAGGGAGGAGGCGAAGGAGATGGTGTCCACGCCGTAGATGTCGCACAGCCAGTTCATGCGCAGCACCGTGTCCATGTCCGAGGCCTCTATGTTCGGGCCGAAGAAGCCGAGCGTCTCGTACTCCGGGCCCTTGAGGTTCCGCCCGTCCACGGGCACCCGCCGCTCGCAGCGGATGGGACAGCTCACGCAGCCGCTGTTGCGGATGAGCTGCTTCTCGGTCAGCGTCTCGCCCGAGACGGCGTCCGCCTTGTCGTAGTGGCCGTACTGGAAGTTCTTCGTGGGCAGCGCGTTTGTGGCGTTGGCCTTGTTCACCAGGCCCGCCGAGCCGTAGCGGGGCAGGCTCTGGCCCGTCATGGGGTGGTGCTTTATGAACTTTATCCACTTGGCGATGAACTTGTCGAAGCCCTCGCGGTCATAGACCTCGGGACGTTTCGTGCCGTAGGCCACCAGAGCCTTGAGGTTCTTCGAGCCGAGTACGGCGCCAGAGCCGCAGCGGCCGGCCACGCGCTCGCCGGAGATGGACGAGGCGTACAGCACCCGGTTCTCGCCGGCAGGGCCGATGACCAGCTTGCCGTACCACTCCGGCAGCGCCTCCTGCGTCTTTTCTGCGTCCAGACCCCAGAGCTCCGGGGCGGGCTTGAGCGCTATCTCCCCGTCGAGTATCTCCAGCAGGCTCGGCTCTGAGGCACGACCCGTGATTATGAGCCCGTCAAAGCCCGCGCGCTTGAGCATCACGCCGAACTGCCCGCCGCAGTTGGACGAGGCGATGCCGCCCGTCATCACGTTCTTGAAGCTCAGGTTGAAACGGCTCGTCGAGGGTGCTCCCGTGCCGTTGAGCGGGCCTGTGTTTATGATGATGACCGCCTCCGGCGAGAGCGGGTCCAGCCCCGGCGGCGTCAGGTCCAGCAGCAGCCTTGCCGCCAGGCACTTGCCGCCGACATATTTTTTGAAGTATTTCTCACTTATCGGAAATCGCTCCACACTGCCGGTCGTGAGGTCCACCCGCGCGTACACGGGCAGGGGAGGGGTGTTTTTCCCGCGTCTTTTCATGCTCAGCCCTCCATCCTTATCGCGTGCAGCGGACATTCGACCGCGCACAGCCCGCAGCCCACGCACTTTTCAGGGTACCTCAGCTCGCAGTGGGCCTCTACGTCGCCGCGAAAGCGCGGTTCCGAGATGGCCAGGGCTTTGGCTCCGCAGAAGGCGGCGCACAGCTGGCAGGCGCTGCACAGCGCCGTGTCGATGACCGGTTTTTTCCTCTCCTTTTGCGGCACCCGGCGGCAGACGGCTCCGGAGGCGTCGTGCACAGCGCCCGCGGGACAGCTCATGCCGCAGACCCCGCAGTCCACGCAGCGCCGGGCATTTATCGCGTGCCGCTGCTTCAACGCCCCCTCTATAGCGTGCACCGGGCACGCCCTTGCACAGGCGCCGCAGCCTATGCAGTTTTCCCCTATCCAATGCGCCATCGCAGCGCCCCCTTTCATCCTCTTCCATTTTAAATCATAAAATCCACAATGTAAACTACAATTTGAAGCGAAAATGTATAAAAAGTGACTAATCGCTTTTGTAATGAACAATAATTTCACAAACAATCTGCCCTCTTGCCAAAATGGTCCGTGTCGGTTATAATAATAGAAACATATCAGACGTTAGGACAAGTTACCAACCAGTAAGAGACATGAGAGGAAAGCCGATGGATACTAACCCTGTACTTTTGAACAAGCTCTCGATGGACAGCGACATACCGCTGTACTCCCAGCTTGTGAGCATAATAAAGCGCAACATCTCCGCGGGGACGCTCTCGCCCGGGGCGCTGCTGCCCTCCGAGGCGGAGCTCTGCCGCACCTTCGACGTGTCCCGCAGTACGGTGCGCCAGGCGATAGGCGCGCTCGAGAGCGAGGGCCTCGTCGTCCGCAAGCAGGGGAGGGGCACCTTCGTCGCCGAGCCCAAGATGCGGCGCAGGACCGAGAACGTCTACTCCTTCACCAGCGAGATAAGCGCCATGGGCATGGTGCCGTCCTCCACGATACTCGAGTTCGAGATAGTCGACCCCACGCCGGACATCGTCTCCATGCTGGAGCTCGGCGGGCACAACACCCAGATATACCACTTCTTGCGCATCAGGAACGTGAACGGCCAGCCGCTCATACTCGAAAACTCGTTTTACCCCACCTACATCTACCCCAAGCTCACGCGAGAGCTGCTGGAGACCCACAGCTTTTACAGCCTGCTCTATGAGGAGGGCATCGTGCCCTATTCGGCGGTGGACTCCTACGAGGCGGTCATCCTCGGCCGCCGCGAGGCGGAGCTGCTCGGCTGCCGCCCCGGCTCCTGCGCCTTTTCGGTGCAGCGCCGCACCCGGACCGAGGCGGGCGTCGTCTACGAGTTCACCCAGAGCCTCATCAGGGCCGACCGCGTCAAGCTCGACATCTTCCTGCACAAGGACGGCGTGTCCTTCACCCGCAGCGTGGACAAATAATATAATGTATGGCCCCGGCTCTGCGCCGGGGCTCTTCTGCGTTTATGGGCAGGTTGCTGAATTTGAAGGCAGGTTTATTGTAGACAATCCCGGATTTACAGGGGGATAAGGTTTGGTTTAAAATAGAGTGAATCCATGGCGTCCGGGCACTCCATTTTCATGCCCGGGCGTACATAAAGATAGGAGGAACAGAACATCCGCAGGCTTGCGGTGCGTCAGTGTGGAGACCTGACGTAATGCCGTGCGTCCCATCGCGGACGGCGGCGAGGCGCCCCATTGCGGAGGCAGAGGCGTCAGAGCCGGAAAATGTCAGAAGTTGTCCTGAAAAACGTAAAGAAGATCTACCCCAACTCAGCGTCGGACACCAAGAAGAAGAAAAAGGCCAAGAAGGGCGAAGAGGCCCCTGCGGAGGAGAACAAGGTTAATCTCCAGATAACCGACAAGGGCGTCGTCGCGGTGCAGGAGTTCAACATCGACATCAAGGACAAGGAGTTCATCGTCCTCGTCGGCCCCTCCGGCTGCGGCAAGTCCACCACCCTGCGCATGATCGCCGGCCTTGAGGAGATCTCCGAAGGCGAGGTCATAATCGACGGCAGGGTCGTCAACGACGTCCCCCCCAAGGACAGAGACATCGCCATGGTCTTCCAGAACTATGCTCTGTACCCCCATATGACCGTCTATGAGAACATGGCCTTCTCCCTCAAGCTCAAGAAGGTCGACAAGAAAACCATCGACGAGAAGGTCCGCGAGGCAGCTGAGATCCTGGACATCACCCAGTACCTCGACCGCAAGCCGAAGGCCCTCTCCGGCGGCCAGCGTCAGCGTGTCGCCATCGGTCGTGCCATCGTCCGCGAGCCGAAGGTCTTCCTCATGGACGAACCCCTCTCCAACCTCGACGCCAAGCTCCGCAACCAGATGCGTGCGGAGATAATCAAGCTGCGTCAGAGGATCAACACCACCTTCATCTACGTCACGCACGACCAGACCGAGGCCATGACCCTCGGCGACCGCATCGTCATCATGCGTGACGGCTTCATCCAGCAG
>CAUAHS010000128.1 GCA_958428885.1 uncultured Eubacteriales bacterium | reverse complement strand
CCGCCCCTGGACCCTGCCGCCTTTGAAAAGGCGGGCGAAACTTTCAGACGCGCTTACGCGCAGAAAAGCCGCCCCGGCTGGGGCGGCTTTTCTTACTGATAGGCGTGGGTGCGCAGGTACTCGAGCACGGCGTTGAAGCCGTCGGCATTGAGGTGGATGCCGTCGCCGTTGCCGTAGTCCTCGCGGAGACTGCCGTCCTCGGCCTTGAGGACGCTGGCGCTGTCGGTATACTTGCAGCCCGTGGCCTCGGCCACGGCCTTTATCCACTCGTTAGCCTGCGGGATATTCGTGTTGTTGATGTAGGCTATCTGCTCATAGTCGTTCTCGACCGGGTAGATGGAGTTGCAGATTATCTTGGTGTTCGGGCTCGCTGCCTGGATGCTCTCGACAAGGCCGGTGTAATCCTGCTTGAACCAGTCCTCGTCCATCTGCGAGACGCCGTTGACGCCGAGGGTGATGACCAGATACTCCGGCTGCTTGCGCGTCACCGCGTCGACTATGCTTATCTCCTCGCCCGTCTCGGGGAACACGATGGTCGCCGTCGAGTAGTTGAAGAGCGAGAGCGTGCCGCTGGCGGGGGTCCAGACCTGCTGGGTGTTCTTGCCGCCGGAGAGGACCTCGTAGTACTTGAGGCCGTAGGTCGTGCTGTCGCCCAGGAATACCATCTTGTCGATGTACGCCTGACCGGCGTCCTCGGTCTCGCCGAGCACGACGGAGGAGGTGTCCGGCTCGTCCGTGGTCTCGCCGCCCTGTTCGCCGTTGTCGGTGACGGCGCTGTCCGGGCCTGTGGTGGCGCCGGTGCTGTCCCCGCCGCTGTCGGCGGGCTGCTCGCTCTCGGCAGGGGCGTCGGTCGTCACGGGCACGCCCGCACCCTCGCCGCAGGAGGAGAAGATCAGGGCGCAGAACACCAGTATCAGGCAGGCCAGTATCGCAAAGGCCCAGACGAAGAACATTGAGCTTTTGGCTTTTCTTTTCATAGTGTAAACCTCAGAGAAAACGTGGGGTCAGCGGGTGTTTCAGCCCGCAAAGCAGGCGGTGAAGGCGTCGCCGGCGGCGGTCTTGGCGTCGTCGGAGAGGATGGCGTACATCACATAGTCGCCCTCGGTCCAGAGCTTGGCGCTCTGGAGCTTCGGGAACTCCTCGGGCAGATACTCGGGCATCCAGGAGTCGAGCCGGAACTGGAGATACTCCTCCACGGCGGTCTTGAGCTCCCCGGCCTGGGCGCTGTCCTTGCCCTTGAAGATGCCGAACTCGTCGATGGTGGTGCCGACGTTGGTGGCCATGACGCAGCAGTCGGCGTAGTCGCTCTCCTCAAGCTTGAAGACGTTCTTGATGTAGTTGGCGTCGTACTGCGTCATGCCGTCCGTGGGCACCACGGCCTCGACGGCGGCGACGACGTCGCTCATCTCGGGCTGGGCGGCCTCGGAGCCGCAGCCGGCCAGCAGGCCGAGCGCGAGGGCGGCGCAGAGCAGGGCGGAGAGGATTTTTACTTTTTTGGTTCTCTTTGTCATAGAAATCACCTGTAAAGAGGGCCGCCGTCGAAACGGCGGCCCGTGTGGTCGTAGTGTGGGGGTTTACTCGTCGGCGTTGGCCTTGGCCTCGTCGATGATCTTCTGCTGCACGGCGGCGGGAGCCTCGTTGTAGCGGGAGAACTCCAGCGTGAAGGAGCCCCTGCCCTGGGTCATGGAGCGCAGGTCGATGGCGTAGCTGCTCATCTCGGCCATGGGGACCTCGGCCTCGACGGTCTGCATGCCGCCCTCGGCGTTCATGCCCATGACGGTGCCGCGGCGCTTGGAGCTGATGTCGGACATGATGTCGCCCATGTTGGCGTCGGGGATGGTGACCTTCAGCAGGCCGATGGGCTCGAGGATGACCGGGCTGGCGTTGACGAGCTCCTTGTAGGCCAGGCTCGCCGCGGTCTTGAAGGCCATTTCGGAGGAGTCGACCGGGTGGTAGGAGCCGTCGTAGAGGGTGGCCTTGAGGAAGACCATCGGGTAACCGGCGAGGACGCCCTTCTGGCAGCACTCGCGCAGGCCCTTTTCAACGGCGGGGAAGAAGTTCTTCGGCACGCTGCCGCCGAAGACGTTCTCGGCGAAGATCATATCCTCCTGCTCGTCCTGGGGC
Source organism: uncultured Eubacteriales bacterium (assembly GCA_958428885.1). Taxonomy (GTDB): domain Bacteria; phylum Bacillota; class Clostridia; order Oscillospirales; family Oscillospiraceae; genus Scatomorpha. The sequence goes on along the minus strand of CAUAHS010000128.1, from coordinate 3,913 downwards.
TCGAACTCTATCCAGACGTCGCCGAACTGGCCGTGTCCGCCGGACTGCTTCTTGTGGCGGCCGTGGGCCTTGAGCGGCTTGCGGATCTTCTCGCGGTAGGGCACCTTGGCGGGGCTGAGCTCGACCTCGACGCCGAACTTGTTCTTCAGCTTGGAGCAGAGCACGTCGAGGTGGATATCGCCGGCGCCGGCGATGACCATCTGCTTGGTCTCCGCGTTGTTGGTGATGGTGAAGGAGCGGTCCTCCTCGCCGAGCCTCGCGAGACCCTGGGCGACCTTGTCCTCCTGGCCCTTCGTCTTGGGGGCGATGGCCATGGAGTAGCAGGGGACGGCGTACTCGATGCCGGGGGCGGCCTCAACGGCTTTGCTGTCGCAGAGGGTGTCGCCGGTCTTGGTGTCGGAGAGCTTGCTGACGGCGCCGATGTCGCCGCAGCCGATCTCCTGGACCTCGATGTTCTTCTTGCCCTGCATGTAGTAGATGTGGCCCAGCTTCTCCTGGGCGCCGGAGCGGGCGTTCACCAGGGTCATGTCCGGCGTGACCTTGCCGGCGATGACCTTGAAGAGGGAGAACTTGCCGAACTGGTCGGAGATGGTCTTGTAGACTATGGCCTTGGCCGGGGCGTTCTCGTCCACGCGCTTGCCGCCCTCGCGCGGGTAGGGGAAGAAGTTCTTGATGGCGTCGAGCAGCACGATGGTGCCGAGACCGGTGACGGCGCTGCCGCAGAAGACGGGCGTGATCTCGCACTCGGCGATGCCGGTGCCCAGGGCGCCGTAGATCTCCTCGGCGGAGAGCTCCATGGTCTCGAGGTACTTGTCCATCAGCTCCTCGCTGGTGCCGGCGGCGTTCTCGGCGATCTCGCTGTAGAGCTCCTCAACACGGCCGGCCATGTCGGCGGGCATGGGGATCTCGCTGCGGTTCTTGCCCTCGTACTTGTAGGCCTTGCGGGCGAGGATGTCGACCAGGCCGGTGACCTTGGCGCCGTCCATGATGGGGGCGGACATCGGGCTCAGCGAGGGGCCGAACTTCTCACGCAGCTGCTCAAAGGCCTTGTAGAAGTCGGCGTGCTCCTCGTCGACCTTGGAGATGTATATGGCACGGGGCACGCCCGCGTCGGTAAGGGCTTTCCAGGCCTTCTCGGCGCCGACGTTCAGGCCGTCTTTCGCGGAGACGCAGATGATGCCGATGTCCGCGACACGCAGAGCCTGGGCGACCTCGCCGGCGAAGTCGAAGTATCCCGGAGTGTCGATTATATTGATCTTGGTCTTCTGATACTCGGTGTACATGGTGCTGGCGGAGATGCTGATCTGGCGGCGGATCTCCTCCTGGTCGTAGTCCGAGACGGAGTTGCCGGCAGCGGTGCTGCCGAGCCTGTCGGTCACGCCGGTCAGAAAGAGGATGCTCTCGGCGAGGCTGGTCTTGCCGTTGCCGCCGTGTCCGAGCAGCGCGATGTTGCGGATGTCCTTGGATGCATAGCTCATGTGTAGGTCCTCTCCTTATATAAACTAAATACATAGTATTCTTGCCAACTGACAGCTTTCAATTATACAATATTTACACGTTCTTGGCAATAGGCAAAAAACCCGTTGGAATGACAGCGGGCTGGGGCTCCGATATAATGGAAATGCAGAGAAACCGAGGTGCGTGTGAAACCCGGAAAGGGCTCTCCGCCGACCGGCCGCCTCACCTCATCTGCGCCAGCGTCCCGACGACGGCCATGTGCGCCGTGATCGAGCGCGTACAGCCGCGGGAGCTGGTGAGCTCTCCAAAAAAGCCGTCCGTCAGGGCGGCTTTTTGTTTTTACAGAGCCGAGACCACGGCGGCGATGAGCAAGGGCACCATCCAGAGCAGCAGATAGGCCATGACGTTGGCCGCCGTCACCGCCCCGGTGCCGCCGGTGACGATGAGGAGGAAGAACAGCACCACGCCGACAACGGCGCAGACAGCGCCGAGCACGGTGCCCAGCGCGGAAGCTATGTACGCCTTGCGGCCGCAGTCCGCCACCTCGACGAAGGAGCCGAGCCCCTCGCGGGAGAGCAGGGCCGAGATCTGGCTGTCCTCGCCCGGCTCGGCGCCGGAGACCTCGTAGCGCCGAGCAAAGGGCGGAAAGTCAAAGCCGTCCGTGGGCAGGCGGTACTTCTGCCGGAGCATCAGCGGCGTCACGAGGAAGTCCCGCACGGCGAAGAGCGGGCTGCGGTTCGAGTGCAGCAGGCTCGCCAGAGCGGCACGCACCGGACCGGTGGGCTCGTAGTTTATGTTGAATATGCCGGTCAGTGTCCCGCCCATCGCGATAAAGACGGAGCTGCGGGAGGCCAGCTTCTGGGGTATCATGATGCCCATCAGCCGCATGAAGCCGGCGCTGCCGCAGATGACCTCCTGACCCTCGATTATGGAGGTGAGGCCGCCGCCCTCGTGGCAGCAGAAGTCCTCGACACGGAGCATGGTGCAGCCGTTTTTGCGCATGAGCTCGAGAAAGCTCTGCGCCAGCCCGCTGCCGGAGGCGCAGATGAGGCTGCCGGCGGCGGAGATGACCCGCACGGGCGCCATACCGTCGAGTATGCGGATGCTCTCGATGGAGACGGCGTCGCTGGGGAAGAGGTCGGTGTCCGTGACGACGAGCCGCCGGGAGCGGCCGATGTCGCGTATCCCGGGCCAGCCGGCCACCGCAGCGCCGGAGCGGAACACCCGCCGTGCGAGCACCGCATAGGGCAGGGCGCAGGCGAGAAAGGCCGCCGCGGGAGCGGTGCAGGAGGATATCGCCGCAAGGATGCGGAAGAAGCTGGTCCAGCTCCTGGTGACCGCCGTGGCGATTATGGAGAACAGCAGGCTTGCCGCGATGAGCCAGGGGGCGAGGGAGGAAAAGACGTTCTCCGCCGCATCCGGCTCCTCGGAGCGGCGCAGCCAGCCGGTGGTGGGCCGCTTGAACTTGATGAGCGCAGCGCCCTCGTCGAGCACGCCGGTCTCGGCGCTGACGCAGAAGGGGTCCTCGGCCAGCTCCTGGGCCCTGGCTGAGAGCCGCAGGCCACGTGCCGTGAGCAGGGCGCCCCAGAGCGCAAAGGTCATCGAGAGCGCCGCCGCCCCGCAGAAGGGCAGACCCCAGCCCGCGGTGCCGACAGCGTAGCTCACCACGGCGTCCAGCGCCGAGGCGAGGCAGGAGAAGGACACCAGAGTCCAGAGCCCGGGGCGGTTGCGCACAAGGCTCATTATGCCGTTCGTGAAGATGTCCAGGCCCAGCATGACCACCGTGAGCTCAATGGCGAGGCAGACCAGGGACGTGGTCTTGAGGTCGTGCCCCAGCGCACCCGCCGTGGGCAGACCGAAGGATATCCAGCAGAGTATGACGCTCAGAAAGAGCGCGAGGCGGAAGCGCAGCTTCAGCGAGGTCACGCTTGCCGCGTAGTACTTGGCGGCACGGTCGGCGGGCATCTCCGGCCCGGTCTCGACCTCGTCCTCCACGGCGGCGGCTTCGCCCGCCGTCATGGCCCGGCGCAGCTTGTAGCCGAGGATGGCCAGCGTGCCGAGCACGGGACCGGCCTGGTTTTCGGCCCTGTCGCGGCGGCGGCGCCGGGGACGGGGCGGCTCCTCGTCCTCGGAGCCCTCTGCGGCGTAGTCCGCGTCCTCGTCCTCCGGGCCGTAGCCGCCGGTGCGTATGTTCTCAAAGGCGTCGGGCCGGTACTGCTCCGGCTCCGGCTCCGTTATGTACTCCGGCTCCGGGCTGTATTCCGGCTCGGGCTCCGGGACATAGGCCGCCTCGCCGTCAGGCTCGCACACCTGCTCCGTGTCGTACACGTGTGCCGCGGGCTCGACCGGGCGGGAGACGAAGCCCGTCTCGTCCCCAGGCTTCGAGACCTTCCACTTGGCGGAGCGGCGCTCGGCCTCGGCTATGACGTCGCCGAGGTTGTAGACCCTGACGTCC
>CAUAHS010000127.1 GCA_958428885.1 uncultured Eubacteriales bacterium | reverse complement strand
TCTGGACTCCACCGCCTTTGAAAAGGCGGGCGAAACTTTCAAACGCGCTTTGCGCGCATAGATATTGACGCGCGGGCCAAATTGTGGTGTAATACTGGAAAAGGAGAAACAGCACAGTATGGACGACGAAGGCGCCCCCGGAGCCGGTTCCGGCAACTCAGCTCAATACATAACAAAAGCGTTCACGCCTTCCGCCGCACGGCGGTGGGCGCGAGCGCGTTTTCTTTGGGAGGTTTGACTTTGACAACGCTCGCATGGCAAATTATCCTGCAAGTAGCGCTTATCGCCCTCAACGCCGTATTCGCCTGCGCCGAGATCGCCGTCATCTCGGCCAAGGACGCACGCATCGCCGCCCTCGCCCAGGAGGGCAACCGCCGTGCAGTGCGCCTCGCTCGGCTCACCAACCAGCCCGCGCGCTTCCTCGCCACCATCCAGGTCGCCATAACCCTCTCCGGCTTCCTCGGCAGCGCCTTCGCCGCCGATAACTTCTCCGAGCCCCTCGTCGATTGGGTCGTCGGCCTTGGCCTCGAAGCCAGCCCAGCCGTGCTCGACACCGTCGCCGTCGTCCTCATCACGCTGATACTCTCTTACCTCACCCTCATCTTCGGCGAGCTCGTGCCCAAACGCCTCGCCATGAAAAACGCAGAGAGCCTCGCCCTCGCGCTCTCAGGACTCGTGACCTTCATCTCCGTCGCCTTCAAGCCCATCGTCTCGCTGCTGACCGTCTCCACCAACGGCATGCTCCGCCTCCTCCGCGTCGACCCCGACGAGGACGAGGACGTCTACTCCGAGGAGGAGATACGCATGATGGCCACCGCCGGCAGCCAGAAGGGCACCATCGGCGCTGAGGAAAACGAGTTCATCCAAAACCTCTTCGAATTCGACGACCTGCGTGCCGAGGACTTCGCCACCCACCGCACGCAGATGAGCGTCCTCTGGGCAGATGGCAGCACCGCCGACTGGGAGAACGAGATCTTCTCCTCGCGCCACTCGCTATATCCCGTGTGCAGGGATAGCACCGATAAGGTCGTGGGCATACTGGACATCAAGGACTACTTCGCCCTGCCCCAGCGCGGGGTCGAGGCGGCGCTCAGGTCCGCTGTCAAGGAGCCCTATTTCGTGCCCGACAGCATCAAGGCCGACGTCCTCTTCCGCCGTATGCGCGAGGAACGCCTGCGCCTCGTCGTCGTGCTCGACGAGTACGGCGGCGTCACCGGCATCGTCACGCTCAGCGACCTGCTCGAGCTGCTCGTCGGCGACCTCGACGGCGGGGATAAAGACGCGGAAACTGAGGGAAATTAACAGATTATTGATAAATCCCCCGGGCTCCGGTGCTATTATATTCTGAAGCAAGCTAGTGAAAAGGTGAAGCACAATGCGGGAAAGACTGATAAGATTCATGACCGGGCGCAACGGCGCCGACAATCTCTCAAGGGCGGTGTCCGTCGTTGTCATCGTGCTGCTCGTGGTGAGCCTCTTTATCCACGGCGAGGCGGCACGGGTGCTGTGGATAATCGCCGTCCTCGGCATGGTCTACGTCTATTTCCGCATGTTCTCCCGCAACGTGTACAAACGCCGCGAGGAGAACGCGAAATATCTGCGTGCCACCGCCGGGGCAAGGACGTATTTCCGCGGTCTGCGTGAGCGCTGGTCCCAGCGCCGGGACTACAAGTTTTTCCGCTGCCCATCCTGCCGCACGCTGCTGCGTGTGCCGAAGGGCAAGGGCAAGATCAAGGTCGTGTGCCGCAAGTGCGGCAACTCCTTCATCAAAAAGACCTGAGACATCATGTTCGGATATATAATCGCTAACAAAGACATCATGACCGAGGAGCAGGAGGCGCGCTACCGCGAGTGCTACTGCGGCCGCTGCCACGCGCTCCGGCGGCGCCACGGCTCCATCGCGCGTCTGACGCTGACCTACGATATGACCTTCCTCATACTTCTGCTCAACTCCATGTACGAGCCGGAGGAGAGCAGCGGCACCGCCCGCTGCATCATGCACCCCATCCGCACGCACAACTGGGCCTCCAGCTGGGTGACGGACTACGCCGCCGACATGAACGTCGCCCTGGCGTACCTCAACTGCATGGACGACTGGAAGGACGAGCGCCGCCTGACCCGCCGCGCCGAGGCGGGCATGCTCAGCGAGGAGTATTTCTACGTCACGCAGAAGTACCCCGAAAAGTGCAAGTTCATCACCGACCGCCTTGACGAGCTCTCCGCCATAGAGGCACGGCGTGACCCTGACCCGGATGCCGGCGCACGCTGTTTCGGGCGGCTGATGGGCGAAATCTTTGCCGAGGGTCCCGATCGGCTCTGGAGTGAACGTTTGCGCGTTTTCGGGCAGGAACTCGGCGAATTTATCTATATAATGGACGCGGTTCTCGACCTCGAAGGCGATAAGGCCGGCGGGCGCTACAACGCCGTCGCCGCCTTTGCCGAGGGTAAGACCGAGGATGACCTGCGCTACACCCTTACCATGCTTATAGGCGAGTGCGCCGCCGTTTTCGAGCGGCTGCCCGTCGTGAGGGACGCGGACATTATGAGAAACATACTCTATTCCGGCGTCTGGCTGCGGTACAACATGGAAATGGCCCGCAGGCATGGTAAAGAAGGGGGAGAACCCGTTGAATCGTGACCCATATGAGGTCCTCGGCGTCTCGCGGGACGCCACGGATGAGGAGATAAAAACAGCATACCGCACCCTGGCCAAGAAATATCACCCGGACCGCAACTCGGGCAACAAGGCCTCTGCGGAGAAAATGAACGAGATAAACGCCGCATACGACGCCATCAAGAGCGGCAAGGCCGACAGTTACAGCACGGGCGGCGGCTATGGCTACGGCTACGGCAGCCAGCAGCAGAGCTACGGCGGCCAGCAGCAGTGGGACCCCTGGGGCGCCTGGGGCGGCTGGCAGCAGAGCGACTGGGGCTATCAGAACTCCGGCACGCAGTACCAGGAGCGCAACGAATACCGTGCCGCAGAGAACTACATCCGTGCCCGCCACTTTCAGGAGGCCGTCACCGTGCTCTCCTCCGTCGCCGCCGCCGAGCGTGACGCGCGCTGGTATTTCCTCGCGGGCATAGCCAACTCGGGTCTCGGCAACAAGATAACCGCCATGGAATACGCCCAGCGTGCCGTCCAGCTCGAGCCGGACAACGAGGAATACCGCCGCTTCCTGGACGAGCTGCAGCACGGCGGCACGGTGTACTCGAGCTTCAGCTCCGGCTTCCCCGCCGGGGACTGGATGAGCTCCAACAAGTTCTGCCTGAGCCTGTGCGCGGCGTCGTTCCTCATGCGCTTCTGCTTCTGCCATTGCTGATATGGATGTTAAGGACTTTTTTGCGCGGCATCCTAAGACCGCGCTCGGCTTTTCCGGCGGCACGGACTCGGCGTACCTGCTCTACGCGGGCACGAGCCTCGGCGCCGACGTGAGGCCGTACTACATAAAAACACAGTTCCAGCCCGCCTTTGAGCTCGCAGACGCGAGACGGCTCGCCTGCGAGCTCGGGGTGGAGCTCACCGTCATAGAGGCGGATATCCTCGCCGACGACGCCGTCGCGGCGAATCCGCCGGACCGCTGTTATCACTGCAAACGGGCGCTGTTCACGCTCCTCGCCGAGCGGGCGGCGTCCGACGGCTATTGGGAGCTCATCGACGGCACGAACGCCTCGGACGACCCCGGCGACAGGCCCGGCACCCGCGCGCTGAGGGAGCTGAAAGTCCTCTCGCCCCTGCGGGAGTGCGGCATCACCAAGGCCGACGTGCGCCGCCTCTCGCGGGAGGCGGGGCTTTTCACGTATGCCAAGCCCTCCTACGCCTGCCTCGCCACGCGCGTGCCGGCGGGCAGGAGGATAGAGGCCGAGGCGCTGGGCAGGATAGAGGCGGCGGAGAGCGCGCTGAGGGCGCTGGGCTATGACGACCTGCGTGTCCGGCTCTGCGAGGGCGGTGTGAGGCTCGAGCTGCCGGAGAGCGAGCTCGAACGAGCCGTGCGCGGGCGGGGAGAGATATTGCGCGCGCTCGACGGCATGGGCCGTGTGACACTGGACTTGAGAGGGCGTTGAGAGAGTGAAAAAACAGGATGTGCTGCAAATTCTGCGTGAGGTCGAAAGCGGCTCCGTGAGCGCTGAAGAGGCCTTCACGCGGCTGAAGCTGGCCCCATTTGAGGACATAGGCTTCGCCAAGGTCGACCACCACCGCGAGATGCGCCAGGGCGTCGCCGAGGTCATCTACGGCCAGGGCAAGACACCGGAGCAGATAGCCAAGATCAGCGAGACGCTGCTCCACGGCGGGGACCGGGTGGTGCTCATAACCCGCATGTCGCCCGAAGCGGCGGCGTATGTGGGGGAGAAGTTCCCGCTCGTGTACGATTCTTTGTCAAAAGTGGGGCGCATAGGCGATATGCCGGAGCCGGATGGCGTCGGCACGGTGTTGGTCGCAACGGGCGGCACGACGGACATACCGGTCGCCGAGGAGGCCGCATTGACGGCGGAGGCGCTGGGCAACCGGGTGAAGCGGCTCTACGACGTGGGCGTCTCGGGCATACACCGCCTGCTGGACCATGCGGAGGACATCATGACCGCGCGGGTCATCGTGGCCGTGGCGGGCATGGAGGGGGCGCTGCCGAGCGTCATCGGCGGGCTCGCGGACTGCCCAGTCATCGCGGTGCCCACCAGCGTGGGCTACGGGGCGGCCTTCGGCGGCGTTGCGGCGCTGCTCTCGATGCTGAATTCCTGCGCCAGCGGGCTGTCGGTGGTGAACATCGACAACGGCTTCGGCGCGGGTTACCTCGCCAGCATGATAAACCACCTGGGGGCGGGAGAATGAGGACGCTGTATCTGGACTGCGGCATGGGCGCCTCGGGCGACATGCTGATGGCGGCGCTCTCCGAGGCCGCACCCGGCGGGGACGGGATAGCGGAGCGCATAGAGGACCTGGGCCTGCCCGGCATCAGGGCCGAAGCGGGCGACGTGGAGCGCTGCGGCATCCGCGGGCGGCACATCGAGATAAGCGTCCACGGCGAGAGCGAGGACGCGCACGAGCACCATCATCACCACCACGCCCACAGGAGCCTGCAGGACATGTACTCGATAATCGACGGCCTGGCGCTCGACGAGGGCGTGAAAGCCGACGTGCGGGCCGTGTACGGCCTGATAGCGGGCGCTGAGAGCGAGGCGCACGGCTGCGAGGTGGGCGAGGTGCACTTCCACGAGGTAGGCGCGCTGGACGCGGTGGCGGACATCGCGGGCGTGTGCCTGCTGATGCGGGCGATAGCGCCGGAGCGTGTAGTCGTGTCGCCCGTGCGAGTGGGCTATGGCACGGTGAAGTGTGCGCACGGCGTGCTGCCGGTGCCGGCGCCCGCAACGGCGGCGCTGCTCAAGGGCGTGCCGGTGTACGCGGGGGATATCGCGGGCGAGATGTGCACGCCGACGGGTGCGGCGCTCATCAAGTATTTTGCCACGGAGTTCGGGAATATGCCGGAGCTGTGCGTGGAGCGCATAGGGTACGGCATGGGCAGCCGGGACTTCGGGACGGCGAACTGCCTGCGGGCGTTCGTGGGCGAGAGCCCGGAAGCCGGGCGGGCGGTGAGCGAGCTGCGCTGCAATCTGGACGACGTGACGGCGGAGGAGCTGGCGTATGCGCAGGAGCTGCTGCTCTCGCGCGGGGCGCTGGACGTGTATACGCAGGCGCTGGGCATGAAAAAGAGCCGTGCGGGCGTGATGCTGACGTGCCTGTGCGCCAGGGAGCGCGAGCTCGAGTTCGCAGAGCTGATGCTGCGCCATACGCCGGGCCTGGGCGTGCGGGTGTACCACCCGGAGCGCATAACGCTGCCTCGCCATGAGGAGACGCTGCAAACGGAGTACGGCCCGGTGCGCGTGAAGTACGCGGGCGGGAAGTGCAAGGCGGAGTACGAGGACCTCGCCAGAATCGCGCGGGAGACCGATAAACCCCTCGCCGAAGTCCGCAGCGAGGTAATGCGCAAGCTCTAAACCGTATTGCGCGCAACGCGCGCGTCTGAAAGTTTCGTCCACCTTTTCAAAGGTGGTGGAGTCCAGAGGCAAAGCCTC
>CAUAHS010000126.1 GCA_958428885.1 uncultured Eubacteriales bacterium | reverse complement strand
GCATGCCCAGACTATTCTTGCGTTTATATACCCGCTGTCAGTCTGCGCAGCACGCTCTCGTGCGCGGCCTGCTCGGACATGTCGTCCAGCGGGTCGAGCGAGGCGCTGCCGTACTTGCGCTGCAGTGCGGCGAGCAGTATGCCGTCGCAGAAGGCGGGGTTCTTGGGCAGAACCGGCCCGTGGCTGTAGGTGCAGAAGGTGTTCAGGTACCTCGCGCCCTCGGTGCCATCCTCGCCGTTGTTGCCGTAGCCGCGTATGACCCTGCCCAGCGGCTGCACGCCCTCGCCGAGCCGGGTGCGGCCGGAGTGGTTCTCAAAGCCGACGACGGAGCCGAACTCCGTCTCGAAGGCGAAGTTGCCTATCATGCGCTCGGCCGCGCCGACCGTCTCGAAGTCCAGCGCGCCCAGGAAGTCGAAGCGCTCGCCCGTGTGCGTCTCGTAGCTGTGACCCATCAGCTGGTAGCCGCCGCAGACGCACAGGAAGGCCTTGCCGTCCTCGACGGCGGCCTTGATGTCGTCGCCCTTGCCCGAGCGCAAATCGTCCAAGAGCAGGCTCTGCTCAAAGTCCTGCCCGCCGCCGATGAAGAAGAGGTCGTACTTGTCCAGCGGCGCCCGCTCGCCTATCGGCAGCTCAGATACTTTACAGGCTATGCCGCGCCACTCCAGGCGCTTTTTCATGCACAGCACGTTGCCCCTATCTCCATAGAGGTTCAGCACGTCCGGGTACATATGACAGATGTGAAGCTCCATTATTTCCAGAACTCCTTTCTGCCGCAGCGAGCCGCAAGGGCGGCACGCAGGGGGAGCAGCGCCGTATAGGTGGGCAGGACGCAGACGTTGCCCTTGCACCCGGCTATGGCGTCCATGAGCTCGGTGACGCCGTGAATGAGGAGGATGTCGTCCTCGTTTGCTCCGGCGTATTTGAGGCGCAGGCGCATGTCCTCGGCACGGCTGCCGGAGACGATGAGCCGCATGGGCTTGCGCTCGGGCTCGAAGAGCCGCTCGTAGGCGGCGTCCCAGATCCAGGACACGTCCGTGCCGTCGGCGATCTCGTCGTTGAGGCAGAATACGGCCGTTACGCCGTCGGGCAGCGTGGCGAGGTAATCTATGGCCCGGTCGCAGCCCGCGGGGTTCTTGACGAGGACCATCGTGACCTTCGCCCCGCCGAGCTCGAAGCGCTCCATGCGGCCGAAACCGCTCTCGATGTGGGCGAGGGAGCGGATGGCAGCCTTGGCGTTTATGCCGAGGGCGGTGGCGGCGGCGACGGCAGCAGCCGCATTGTAGAGGTTATACGCCGCGGGCAGGCTGACCGCCGCGGGCAGGAACTCCCCGTCCACACGCAGCTCGGCCAGGCTGCTGTCGGGCTCGAGCGAGTCCACCTCGACAACGGCGACGTCGGGCTCCGTGCGGGAATAGCCGCACTTCGGGCAGCGGAAGCCGCCGAGGTGGGCAAAGGTGTGATAGTCGTATTCGTACTCCGCTCCGCAGAAGATGCAGCGAGGCGCATCAGACACCGCCGCAGCTTCACCCAGGGCGGCGTCCATGCCGAAAAAGCGAACGCGGTCCGGCGCGTCGGGAGCGAGGGAGGCGGTGAGCGAGCAGTCCGCGTTCAGGCAGACGCGGGTCTCGGGCGAGTGCGCCAGACCCTCGCGTATCCCCGCAAGCGTGTGCGTGACTTCGCCGTAGCGGTCGAGCTGGTCGCGGAAGATGTTGGTGACGACGGCGACGGCGGGCTTGACCTCGCCGCAGACGCGGCGGAAGGCGGCCTCATCGCACTCGATGACGGCAAAGCGGCGCTTGGGCCGGCCGAAGAGGTTGGCATTCGCGGCAAAGTCCGCCGCGATGCCGCGCTCGAGGTTGGAGCCGGAGCGGTTTGCAAAGCAGTCCCGGCCTGCGTCACGGAGCATCTGCTCAAGCATGCGGCAGGTTGTGGTCTTGCCGTTCGTGCCCGTGACCATGACGGCCGTAACGCCCCGGGAGAGCCGCGAGAGCATGTCCGGGCAGACACGCAGGGCTATCTTGCCCGGCAGCGCCGTGCCGCCCCGCCCGGCAAGTCTCAGCACCAGGCGCACAAGCTTGCAGAGCAGTATGGCAAAAAAGAGTCTCATGTTTCCTTGCACCAGCCTTCAGCAACTGATCTCACGTCCGGCAGCCTCCCGGCCACGGTTGGCCTCGAGCACGGGACGCACCCGGTCTGCGATATAGCGCTCCGCCTGCTGGGGGGCCATTCCCACGAACTTGCGGACGTCCATTATCTCGTCGAGCTCGGCGCGGTCGAGCTTGAAGCGCCCGTCCGCGAGCAGCCTCTCAGCCAGATCGTTCCCGCAGCCGGTCTCCTTCATACGGCGGGCGGTGTCCACGGAGTATTCGCGGATGACCTCGTGCAGCTCCTGCCTGTCGCCGCCGAGGGCGACGGCACGCATGAGGATGTTCTCCGTGGCGAGGAAGGGCAGCTCCTCGTTCAGGTGGCGGGACATCATACCGGGATAGACGCGGCAGCCACGCATGACGTTGGCCGCAAGGCTGAGCACGGCGTCCGTGGCGAGGAAGGCCTCGGGGATGGAGATGCGCCGGTTGGCGGAGTCGTCCAGCGTGCGCTCCAGCCACTGGGTCGAAGCGGTCATCGCCGGGTCCTGCGCCAGGGCCACGACGTGGCGCGCGAGGGAGCAGATGCGCTCGCAGCGCATGGGGTTGCGCTTGTAGGCCATGGCCGAGGAGCCGACCTGACCCTCGTTGAAGGGCTCGTCAAACTCCTTCTCGTGCGCCATGAGGCGCAGGTCCGTCGCCATCTTCGCCGCGCTCTGGGCGATGCCGGAGAGGACGTTGAGGAGGAAGGAGTCGATCTTGCGCGTGTAGGTCTGGCCCGTGATGGGCAGCACGCGGTCAAAGCCCATGTCGGCGGCGATGCGGCGCTCGAGCTCGGTTGCCTTCGCCGCGTCGCCCTCAAAGAGGGCGAGGAAGCTGGCGCCCGTGCCCGTTGCGCCCTTGCAGCCGTAGAACTCGAGGTGCCCGAGCTCGAAGTCCAGCCGCTCGAGGTCGAGCATGAAGTCCTGTATCCACATGCAGGCGCGCTTGCCCAGAGTCGTGGGCTGGGCGGCCTGGAAGTGCGTGTAGGCCAGCACCGGCGTGTCCTTCTGCGCCCAGGCGAAGTCCGCAAGTGCCTCGATGACGTTCAAAAGCAGTCCGCGCACCTGCTCCATGGCGTCACGGTATGCGATGAGGTCGCCGTTGTCGTCCACAAAGCAGCTCGTCGCGCCGAGGTGGATGATGCCGCGGGACTTGGGGCAGTGGTCGCCCCAGGCACGGATGTGGGCCATGACGTCGTGCCGGAGTTCCTTCTCATAGCGGGCGGCGGCCTCATAGTCGATGACGTCGAGGTTCTGCCTGAGCTCGGCCACCTGCTCCGCCGTCACGGGCAGGCCGAGCGCGCGCTCGTTTTCCGCCAGCGAGAGCCAGAGCCGGTGCCAGGTGGTGAACTTGTAGTCTGGGGAGAATATCTGCTGCATCTGCTCCGACGCATAGCGCGTGCAAAGCGGGTTTTCGTACCTGTCTTTTTTCAAAGTCGACACTCCAGATACCAAGAATTTTTAAACTCCACTATATTATCACAAACTTCCGCGCCATACCAGAGAGATATTCGCATTTCCGGGCCTTTGAGCGTAAAAAAGCGCGCCACGAACCGTGGCGCGCTTTGGCTATGTTTACTGCTTTTCTCAGACGGCCTCGAGCCCGGCCTTGAAGGCCTTGCGGTTCATCTCGAGGAAGGCGGGCTTGACGCAGGCGGCGAGGGCGGCGTCCCAGTCCATGTCCTCAAGGCCGAGAGCCTTGACGGTGGCGCCGAGGAGGACGACGTTGGCGGCCTTCTCGTTGCCGAGCTCGCCGGCTATCTTTGTGGCCTTGATGACGCGGGTGTCCGCGACCTTCTCCTTGACGCGGTCGATGCAGTCCTCAGGGTAGGAGGCCATGCCCTGCAGCGTGGGCAGGGACTGTATCGCGTGGTCGTTGATGATGACCACGCCGCCTTCGGCCTTCAGGTCGTCGAGGTAGCGCAGGGCCTCCATCTTCTCAAAGGCCACCAGCACGTCGGCCGAGCCCTTGCCGATTATGGCGGAGTAGACCTTGTCGCCGTAGCGGACCTGGGTCGTGACGCTTCCGCCGCGCTGGCTCATGCCGTGTATCTCGCTCATCTTGACGTCATAGCCGGCCTCGATGAGCGCATAGCTAAGTATCTTGCTGGCCAGGATGGTGCCCTGGCCGCCGACGCCGCAGAGGACGACGTTTTTAACGTTTGACATATCAGCCACCCACCTTTCCAATAGCTTTCTTCGGGCAGACCTGGGCGCAGACGCCGCAGCCGGCGCAGGCCACGCGGTCTATGTCCGCCTTCTTCGCTCCGCCGTCAAAGCTGATGGCCGGGCAGCCGAGGCGCAGGCAGCTCTTGCAGCCTATGCACTCGTCGTGGTTGACGGCGTACTTGGCCTTCTCCGTGCCGAATTCGGCGTTGTCCTCGGGACTGCGCTTCTTGAGGGCGCAGGGGTAGCGGGCAATGACCAGCGAGGGGCCGTCAAAGGCTATGGCGTCCTTCAGGGCCTTGCGAGTGGCCTCAAGGTCCATGGGGCTGACCTTGTGGATGTCGGTCATGCCGAAGGCACGGGCGACGCCCTCGATGTCGGCGGGGTAGGCGTGCTCGCCGGTTATGGTGTAGCCGGAGCCGGGGTTCTCCTGGTGTCCGGTCATGCCGGTGATGCGGTTGTCGACGACGATCAGCGTGACGTTGGAGTGGTTATACACCGCGTCGAGCATGCTGTTCATGCCGGTGTGGAAGAAGGTCGAGTCGCCGACGACGCCGACGATCTTCTTCGTGTCGCCGAACTTCTCCATTATCTTCGCCGCGCCGTGGGCCATAGAGAAGCCGGAGCCCATGCAGAGGGCGAAGTCCTTTGCGTTCAGCGGCGGGTTGCCGGAGAGCGCATAGCAGCCGATGTCGCCTATGGCGATGACGTCCTTTATCTTGCCCAGCTCGTAGAAGAGGCCGACGTGCGGGCATCCGGCGCAGAGCATCGGCGGACGGCCGGGGACGACGGACTTGTCGTACTCGATGGTGGGCGTGACCTCTCCGGTCAGGGACTTGCGGACGATGTCGGGGTTGAGCTCGCCCTCGATGGGGATGAGCGCCTTGCCGACGCACTCTATGCCGGCCGCACGCATCAGGTCCTCCATGTAGGGCTCGAGTTCCTCGACGACGTAGAGCTTTTTCACCTTGGCGGCGAACTTCTTGATGCTCTCGAGCGGCATCGGGCTGGTCATGCCGCACTTGAAGTAGGAGGCGTTGTCGCCGAACACCTCGCGCGCGTACTGATACGCCGCTCCGGCGGAGACTATGCCTATCTCGTCGGTGTGCCACTCCTCGCGGTTGAGGGGACATACCTCGGTGTATTCCTTGAGCTTCTGCCAGCGCTTTTCAACGGCGGTGTGCATGCCCTTGGCCATGGCGGGGACGGGGTCGTATTTCGCGCGGTTCTTGACGTATTCTTTCTTGCGCTGCTCCTGCACCTCGCCGAACTCGACGAGGCTCTTGCTGTGGCAGACGCGGGTGGTCATGCGCAGCATGACGGGGGAGTCGAAGCGCTCGCTGAGCTCATAACCCATGACGGCCATGTCCTTCGCCTCCTGGGAGTCGGAGGGCTCGAGCATTATTATCTTGCCCATACGCGCGTAGAAGCGGTTGTCCTGCTCGTTCTGCGAGGAGTGCAGTCCGGGGTCGTCCGCCGAGACGAAGCACATGCCGCCGTTGACGCCGGTGTAGGCAAAGGTCAGCAGCGGGTCGGCCGCGACGTTCAGGCCGACATGCTTCATCGCCGCGAAGGAGCGGCCGCCGACGAAGGAGGCGCCGACCGCCGCCTCAAAGGCGACTTTCTCGTTGGGCGCCCATTCGCAGGCTATCGAGTCCTTGTACTTCTCGGCAACATTCTCCAGTATCTCCGTGCTCGGGGTGCCGGGATACGCGGAGGCAAAGGCCACGCCGGCCTCATAAAGACCGCGGGCAACGGCCTCGTTGCCGGTCATCAGGTTTTTGGCCATGTTCTCACCCTT
>CAUAHS010000125.1 GCA_958428885.1 uncultured Eubacteriales bacterium | reverse complement strand
CACGGTCGGCACCGTCACGGAGATCTACGACTACCTCCGCCTGCTCTGGGCACGCATCGGTGTCCCGCACTGCCCCAAGTGCGGCAAGGAGATACGCCAGCAGACCATCGACCAGATAGTCGACCAGGTGCTAGCCTGGCCGGAGGGCTCCCGCATCCAGGTCATGGCCCCCGTCGTGCGCTCCCGCAAGGGCGAGCACGCCAAGGTGCTCGAGGACGCGCGCAAGGGCGGATACGTCCGCGTGCGTGTGGACGGCTCGGTCTACGACCTCTCCGAGGAGATAAAGCTCGACAAGAACAAAAAGCACAACATCGAGGTCGTGGTGGACCGCCTCGTCGTCCGCACCGACTCTGCACGCAGGCTCACGGACTCGGTGGAGACGGCAGCCTCGCTCTCGGGGGGTCTGGTGCTCGTGGACTGCCCTGCGGACGGGAGAGAGCAGCTTTTTTCCCAGAACTACGCCTGCGAGGACTGCGGCATCTCCATCGAGGAGCTGACGCCGCGTATGTTCTCCTTCAACAGCCCCTACGGCGCCTGCCCCACCTGTGCCGGACTCGGCAGCCAGCTGCGGGCCGACCCCAGCCTGCTCATCAAGGACCCGGAGCTCTCCATCCTCCAGGGCGGCCTCCAGGCCCCCGGCTGGGCCAACGTCAAGGGCGACAGCATCGCCAAGATGTACTACGACGCCCTGGCGAAGAAATACCACTTCAAGCTCACGACGCCCATAAAGGACCTCTCCAAGGAGGTCATGGACGTCCTCATGTACGGCACCGGCGGCGAGCCGCTGGAGCTGCAATACGAGACCGCGCGAGGCACGGGCACGCTCCGCCAGCCCTTTGAGGGCCTGGTGAACAGCCTGGAGCGGCGCTATCGCGAGACGCAGAGCCAGTCGATGCGTGAGGAGTATGAGGAATACCTCGGCGAGTACCCCTGCCCGGACTGCGGCGGCAAGCGGCTCAAAAAGGAGGCCCTCGCCGTCACCGTGGGCGGCATGTCCATCATCGACTTCTGCGACATGCCGGTCACGAAGGAGCTGGCCTTCATCGAGGCGCTGCCCCCGACCCTCGGCGCGCGGGACATGATGATAGCCGACCGCATCCTCAAGGAGATACGCTCCCGCCTCGGCTTCCTCGCGAGCGTGGGGCTGCAATACCTGACGCTCTCGCGCGCGGCGGCGACGCTCTCGGGCGGAGAGAGCCAGCGCATAAGGCTGGCGACGCAGATAGGCTCCTCGCTCATGGGCGTGCTCTACATCCTCGACGAGCCGAGCATCGGACTGCACCAGCGCGACAACTCCAAGCTCATCAACACTCTCAAGGAGCTCCGTGACCTCGGAAACACGCTCATCGTCGTCGAGCACGACGAGGAGACGATGCGCGCGGCGGACTGGATAGTGGACATCGGTCCCGGAGCGGGCGTCCACGGCGGCGAGGTCGTCGCCCAGGGCACGGTGGAGGACATCTGCGCCGAGCCACGGAGCATCACAGGCCAGTACCTCTCCGGAGCGCGGAAGATACCCGTGCCCTCCAAACGCCGAAAGGGGAACGGGAAATGCCTGCTCATCCGGGGTGCGAGTGAGAACAATTTGAAGAATATTGACGTCGAAATACCGCTCGGCGTGCTCACAGCCGTCACCGGCGTCTCCGGCAGCGGCAAGTCCAGCCTGATAAACGAGGTGCTCTACAAGACCCTCGCCTCGGTGAAGAACCGTGCCCACGTCCGCCCAGGACGCTGCCTCGGCATAGACGGGCTCGAGAACGTGGACAAGGTCATCTGCATCGACCAGTCGCCCATAGGGCGCACCCCGCGCTCAAACCCGGCGACGTACACGGGCGTGTTCAACGACATCCGCGAGCTCTTTTCCACGACGCAGGACGCGAAACTGCGCGGTTACGGTCCGGGGCGCTTCTCCTTCAACACCAAGGGCGGCCGCTGCGAGGCCTGCTCCGGCGACGGCCTCATCAAGATCGAGATGCACTTTTTGCCCGATATCTACGTCCCCTGCGAAGTCTGCAAGGGCAAGCGCTACAACCGCGAGACGCTGGAGGTCCGCTACAAGGGCAAGAACATCGCGGACGTGCTGGACATGACCGTGGAGGAGGCCCTGGACTTCTTCCAGAACCTGCCCAAGATCCGCGACAAGATACAGACCCTCTACGACGTCGGCCTCGGCTATGTCAAGCTCGGCCAGTCGTCCACGACGCTCTCGGGCGGCGAGGCGCAGCGCGTGAAGCTCGCGACGGAGCTTGCTCGGCGCTCCACCGGCGCCACGGTGTACGTCCTCGACGAGCCGACCACGGGCCTGCACACGGCGGACGTGCAGCGGCTCATCAGCATCCTCGACCGGCTGACCGACGCGGGCAACACCGTCGTCGTCATCGAGCACAACCTCGACGTCATCAAGGTCGCGGACCACATAATCGACCTCGGTCCCGAGGGCGGCGACGGCGGCGGCACCGTGGTCTTTGCCGGTACCCCCGAGGGCTGTGCGGAGTGCAAAGAGAGCGCGACGGGCGAATATTTGCGGAAGGTACTTGAGAAATGACAGATTTCATCGTTGAGGCCATAACCGGCGCCGACGTCGGCAAATACCTCGCCACCTTCATCATCTCCATGATCCCGGTCATCGAGCTGCGTGGCGCGATACCCATCGGTGTCAGTCTCGGGCTCTCGCACGTGGAGGCCATGGGCGTGAGCATAATCGGCAACATGCTGCCCGTGCCCTTCATCATCCTGTTCATCCGGCCGATATTCCGGTGGATGACGAAAAAGAGCGGCAAGCTGGCCCGCCTCGCCGAGAAGCTCGAGGCCAAGGCGGAGGGCAAGTGGGACAAGATACACCGCTATCAGTTCTTCGCCCTGACGCTGTTCGTGGCCATACCCCTGCCGGGGACGGGTGCCTGGTCGGGTGCGCTCATCGCCGCGGTGATGAACATGCGGCTGCGCAACGCCCTGCCCTCGATACTGCTCGGCGTGCTCATCGCGGGCGTGCTGGTGACCGGCATAACCTACGGTTTCACCTCTATCTTCGCTTAACAAAAAAGGCCGCCGCCCCATAGACTGTGGCATAGGGGGTGACGGCGTGTTCTGGAAAATACTGCTCTGCGCTGTGGCGGCGGGGCTGATAGTTGTGTTCCTCTGGTCGCTGAAGGGGACGCTGCTGCTGCCCGTGCGCTGCGGGCGGAGGACGGCCCTGGAGATCAGGCTGGCCGTGTCCGGTGCCGAACCCAGGCTGGAGGAGACGCTCAGCGCCCTCGTCTGGCTGAGGGACAACGGCACGCTCAGGGG
This sequence comes from uncultured Eubacteriales bacterium, assembly GCA_958428885.1. Classification (GTDB taxonomy): domain Bacteria; phylum Bacillota; class Clostridia; order Oscillospirales; family Oscillospiraceae; genus Scatomorpha. The sequence goes on along the minus strand of CAUAHS010000125.1, from coordinate 2,811 downwards.
CCGGATAATCATAGACGACTGCGGAATGGACGGTGACACGCGCGAGACCGCCCGGCTGCTCGCAAAGCGCTGGGACTGCGTGGACATCGGATGGGATGGGGAAGAATGGACGAACACGAAGAATTGAACGAGCTCTCGGGCCGGGTGCTCCACGTCATCTACGCCAACGAGGAAAACGGCTACACCGTGCTCCGGCTCGATACGCTCGACGGCGGGGTCACGACAGTTGTCGGCACCCTGCCCTCGGCCTGCCCCGGCGAGGAGCTGCACGCCTTCGGCGAGTGGATGACCCATCCCAACCACGGCCGCCAGTTCAAGGCCGAGTACGCGGAACGGAGCCTGCCCCGGACGACGGAGGCCATCTACGCCTACCTCGCCGGCCGGGCCGTCAAGGGCATCGGTCCCGCCACCGCGACGCTGATAGTGGACCGCTTCGGCGAAAAGACGCTGGACGTGCTCGAAAACCACCCGGAGCAGCTTGCCGAGATACGCGGCATAACCCGCGAGAAGGCCCTGCGCATGTCGGCGGAGTTCCGCCGCCAGGCGGGGATGCGGCGGCTGATGGAGTTCCTCTGCGGCCACGGGCTGCGCCCGCTGCTGGCCGTACGGCTCTACAAATTCTACGGCGAAGACGCCATGGACGTCATCGGCGGCGACCCCTACATAATTTCCGCACCTCACATAGGCGGTTCCTTTGCGGAGGCCGACCACCTCGCCTTCGACCTCGGCTGCGAGTCCGATGACCCGAACCGTGTCCGTGCCGCCGTTGTCTTTGAGCTCCGGCACAACGCCGGAAACGGCCACTGCTTCATCCCGGCGGACAAGCTCACCGCCGCCACGGCCCAGTTCATCAACACCGAGCCGGAGCGCGTCTCCGCCGCTCTGGATGAGCTCGCCGAGCGCGGAACCATCACCCGCACAACACTTGCCGGACGGGACGCCTGCTACCTCACCGAGCTCTACGAGGCCGAGACCTACGTCGCGGAAAAGCTCAAGAGCCTCGCAAAAGCCCCCAAACCCGAGGACGAGGCCACACGCAAGCTGGTGGAGCGCACCGAGGCGGAGAGCAGCATAACCTATGCCCCCTTGCAGCGCGAGGCGCTGAGCCTGGCCGCACGCAGCCGGGTCATGGCCCTCACCGGCGGTCCGGGCACCGGCAAGACAACCTCCCTGCGCGGCATCCTTGCCATGTACGACGCCATGGGCATAGAGACGCTGCTCACTGCGCCGACCGGGCGTGCCGCAAAGCGTATGAGCGAGCTCACCGGCCGGGATGCCGCCACGATCCACCGCCTGCTGGGCGCCGCCTTCGCCCCCGAGGGCGAGGACGTGGTGTTCGCCAAGGACGAGGACGAGCCCCTCGACTGCGGTGCCGTCGTGCTCGACGAGTGCTCGATGGTTGACATAACGCTTATGCGCGCGCTGTTGGCCGCCCTGCCGGAGGACTGCCGGCTGATACTCGTGGGCGACGCCGACCAGCTCCCCAGCGTGGGTCCGGGGCGGGTATTCTCGGACATACTGCGCTCGGGCGCGATCCCGGCGGTAAGACTGACGGAGATCTTCCGCCAGGCCGAGGGCAGCCGCATAGTACGCTGCGCACACGAGATAAACAGGGGAGAGCACCCGGACTTCCGCAAGAACTCGGGCGACCTCTTCCTCTTGAACCGCACGGACACGTCCCGCGCGGCGGACACGATAGTCGAGCTCTGCTCGGAGCGTCTGCCGAAGCGCATGGGCATCGCGCCGGAGGAGATACAGGTCCTCACGCCCACGCGGAAGGGCGAGCTCGGCTCCGTGCAGCTCAACCGTCGGCTCCAGGCGGCGCTCAATCCGCCCGCGAAAGGCAAAAACGAGAAAATTTTTGGCGAAGTCACCTTCCGCGAGGGCGACAGGGTGATGCAAATCCGGAACAACTATGATATAATCTGGCACAGGAGCCGTGAGGGCGCTCCGGCGGAGGCCGGCAGCGGCATATATAACGGCGACATAGGCTATATAATCGGCATCGACGGCGAGAACGAGACGCTGACCGTGGACTTCGACGGACGCGTCGCCGCGCTCAGCTTTGAGCAGCTCATGCAGCTCGAGCACGCCTGGGCGATGACCGTGCACAAGTCGCAGGGCAGCGAGTACAGGGCAGTTGTGCTCGCGCTGGCGCAGGCTGCGCCGAGACTGCTCACACGGGGCGTGCTCTACACCGCGGTGACGCGGGCGAGGGAGCTGCTCATATCCGTGGGCGAGGTCGAGATGGCGTACAGGATGATAGACAACCACGTTCAATCGAGGCGGTACAGCGGCCTGAGGATAAGGCTGAGCTCTGAGATATAGAAAAGGGGACGTGATCGCCGTGGCCAAGTCTAAAAGCGGGATACTCGACATCATCTTTCCGCCGCGCTGTGCGTTCTGCCGCAAGCTCCTGAAGCGGGGCGAGAGCGGCATGTGCGCCGAGTGCGAAAAGAACCTGCCCTACACGGCGCCGTCCGACCGCGCGGGCACGGACTTCGTCGCGGCATGTGTTGCGCCCTTGAAGTACGAGGGCGCGGTGCGCGAGGCGCTGCACCGGTACAAGTTCCAGGGCGTCACGGCCTATGCGGGCGTGTTCGGCCGGTTGGTTGCCGGGTGCATAGCCGAGAGGCTGAAGGGCGAGTACGACCTCATCTCCTGGGTGCCGCTCTCGAGCCAGAGATTGCGCGAGCGCGGCTACGACCAGGCCATGCTCATCGCAATGGCGGCCGCGCTGGAGCTGGGCGACGTGGCGGTCGAAACGCTCAGGAAGAAGAAGGACGTCGCTCCGCCGTCCGGCACGGGCGG
>CAUAHS010000124.1 GCA_958428885.1 uncultured Eubacteriales bacterium | reverse complement strand
CTTCTCGCCAACTACTATCTCGACTGCTTCGGCAAGGGCAACGACGACTTCATGGTCGTCAGCCCCGACGTGGGCAGCGTCGCGCGCGCGAGGAGCTTTGCGCAGAAGCTCGACCTCGGCCTGGCCATCGTGGACAAGCGCCGCCAGAAGGCCAACTCCAGCGAGGTCATGAACATCATCGGCGACGTCTCCGGCAAGAACGTCATACTCCTCGACGACATGGTCGACACTGCGGGCAGCCTGTGCCACGCGGCCGAGGCTCTGGTCGAGGTCGGCGGCGCCAGGGAGATCTACGCCTGCGCCAGTCACGGCGTGCTCTCCGGCCCCGCGCTCAGCCGCATCGAGGCCAGCCCGATAAAGGAGCTGGTGCTGCTGGACACCATCCCCTACCCCAGCGACAAGCCCGCCTGCGGCAAGATCAAGTACCTGTCCGTGGCCGGCATCTTCGCCGAGGCCATCGAGCGCATATACGAGGAAGTCTCCATCTCCTCGCTGTTTGACTGATGCTGTTCGGCAGGCAGCCCGCGGTGGAGTGGATAGTCGCCTTTCTGGGCAACCCCGGGGCTAAGTATGAAAACACCCGGCACAACGCCGGATTCATGGCCGGGGCGGCGATGGAGAAGCTCCTGGACGTGAAAATGAACCGGCTGCGCCACCGCGCGCTGACCGCCCGCGCCGACATAGGCGGGCACGGCGTGCTGCTGATGGAGCCGCAGACGTACATGAACCTCTCCGGCGAGGCCATAGGCGAGGCCGCCAGGTTCTACAAGGTGCCCGCGGAGCGCGTGATAGTCGTCTCTGACGAGATGGCGCTGCCCCCCGGCAGCGTGCGCATACGCCAGAGCGGCAGCGCGGGCGGACACAACGGACTGAAAAGCGTGATAGCCCACCTGGGCACCGACAGGTTCCCGCGCATCCGCCTGGGCATAGGCGAGCCGGAGCACGAGCCGGTGGACTGGGTGCTGGGACATTTTACGGGACACGACGCGGAGGCGATGTCCGCCGCGTGCGAAAACGCCGCGAAGGCGGCGGTGTGCTATATATGCGAAGGCCCCGACAAGGCCATGAGCAAATACAACGTCAGAGCGAAGAACTAAGAGGGCGCTCCGGCGCCCGCAGGCGAAGCCGCACCCTTCGGCTCGCCGAAAAACGTAGGGGGGATTTGTGTGAACAGAAAATGTATCGCGATGCTCCTCGCGGGCGGACAGGGTTCGCGCCTGTACGCGCTCACCAAGGACGTCGCAAAGCCCAGCGTTCCCTTCGGCGGTAAGTACCGCATCATCGACTTCCCACTGAGCAACTGTGCCAACTCCGGCATAGACGTGGTCGGCGTGCTCACGCAGTACAAGCCCTTGCAGCTCAACAGCTACATAGGCAGCGGCCAGGCCTATGACCTCGACAGCTCCGACGGCGGCGTGTTCATCCTTCCGCCGTATCAGAGCGCGGGCGAGGTCGGCTCCTGGTTCTCCGGCACCGCCAACGCCATATACCAGAACATGGCCTTCATCGAGAACTACGACCCCGAAAACGTGCTCATCCTCTCCGGCGACCACATCTACAAGATGGACTACTCCGACATGCTCCGCGAGCACGTGCAGAACAACGCCGACTGCACCATCGCCGTCAAGCAGGTCTAGCTCGAGGAGGCGACCCGCTTCGGCATACTCTCCTGCGGCGAGGACGGCTACATAAACGAGTTTGAGGAAAAGCCCAAGAAGCCCAAGAGCGACCTGGCCAGCATGGGCATCTACATCTTCAACTGGAAGAAGCTGCGCGCCTACCTGATCGCCGACGAGGCCGACCCCAACTCCGCCAAGGACTTCGGCAAGAACATCATCCCCAACATGCTCGCAGCCGGCGAGAAGCTGTGGCCGTACCGCTTTGACGGCTACTGGCGCGACGTCGGCACCATCGTCAGCCTCTGGGACGCCAACATGGACATGCTCTCCAGCACCCTGATAAACCTCTACGACCCGGATTGGCCGATACGCTCCAAGAGCCCCATCAAGCCGCCGCACTACGCCGGCCCCGACAGCAAGATAAACCACTCCATCGTGACCGAGGGCTGTGAGATATACGGCGAGGTGGACAACAGCGTGCTGTCCAGCTCCGTCACCGTGGGCAGGGGCGCCCAGGTCTTCTACAGCATACTGATGCCCGGCAGCCGGGTCGAGGACGGCGCCGTCGTCAAGTACGCCATCATAGGCGAGAACACCGTCGTGCGCGCCGGCGCCCGCGTGGGCGCAGACCCCGACGGCAGCGAGAACTGGAACGTGGCCACCTGCGGCCCCGGCATAGAGATAGGCGCGGGCGCCACAGTCAAGGCGGGAGCTATGATCTACGACAGCGTACCCGCCGGGGAAGGAGGCGAGGAGTAATGATAAACCTGCACGGACTCATACTGGCCGACCGCTCCAGCCGCGACCTGCGCGAGCTGGTCATGTGCCGCACATCCTCCTCCCTGCCCTTCGCAGGGCGTTACAGGCTCATTGACTTTGCGCTGAGCAACCTGCAGAACGCGGGCGTGCGCGACGTGGGCGTCGTGATGCAGCGCAACTACTCCTCCCTGCTCGACCACATCGGCTCCGGCAAGGAGTGGGACATGTCCCGCAAGCGCGGCGGACTCAAGCTGCTGCCCCCCTTCACCGGCTCCGGCGAGTACGAGGGCATCATCGACGCGCTTGAGAACGTCCGCGGCTACATCGAGGACATCAAGCAGGACTACGTCGCCATCATGCGCGGGCACCTGGCCGCGAGCATAGACCTCGCCGACGTTATGTACCGCCACGTCAAGTCCGGCGCCGACGTCACCGCCGTCTGCTCGGAGACGACGCCGGAGGGCTCGCACCACCGCTTCCTCGTGGACGAGGACGGCTTTGTCAAGGAGATAATGCTCCGCCGCACCGGCCCCGGCGAAGGAGTCGCCACGCTGGAGGTGTACATCATGAGCAAGGAAGTGCTCCTCGGCATCATCGAGCGCTGCGACAACGCGCTGAACCACAAGTTCCACCGCGACGGCCTGGGCGGCCTGCTCGCCGCCGGCGGGAAGATCGCCGTGTACATGCACAACGACTACGCGGTGCACATTTCCAGCGTGAACGGATATTATAAAGCGAGTATGGATATGCTCGACCGCGTAAAGCGCAATCAGCTTTTCCCCGAGTCGCGCCCCGTCCGCACCAAAGGCCGCTCCGACGTGAGCACCTATTACGGCGACAAGTCCATCAGCCGCAACAGCCTCGTGGCCGACGGCTGCATAATAGAAGGCCAGCTTGAAAACTGCGTCATCTTCCGCGGCGTGCGCGTCGGCGCGGGCGCAGTGCTCAAAAACTGCATCATAATGCAGGACACCGTCATATCCGACGGTGTGGAGCTAAACTACGTCATCTCCGACAAGGACGCTTTCATCTCCCCGGACGTGACGCTGTCCGGCTCCCCGCGTCTGCCGCCGGTTCTGCCCAAGGGCAGCAAGGTATAAGGCGCGAAATAAAACGCAAGCTGCGGGGCGTGACCGTATCCCCCGAACTTTCGAGGGGTACGGCCTCGCCCCGTACCAATCAACCGTGAGGGCGCAGTGGCCAACTGCGTGCCGCACGGCATATGGAGGTATACATGACAACAGGACAGATTTCCAGAGATGAGATGCACGGCGCGCTGGAAGATAAGCTTTGCAGCTACTTCGGCGTCACCGGCAAGGAGGCCACCGACGAGCAGGTGTTCCAGGCCTCGGCCATGGTCATACGCGAGATTATGAGCCGCTTGCTCGCCGCCGAGAAGGCGGAGACACCCGACAAACAGGTGCACTACCTCTCGATGGAATTCCTCATGGGTCGCAGTCTGATGAAGAACGCCTATAACCTCGGCGTGGCCAACTCACTTGCCGGCGCGATCGAGGACATGGGACGCAACGCCTCTGACATCTTCGAGCTCGAGCCGGACGCCGGCCTGGGCAACGGCGGTCTCGGCCGCCTCGCCGCCTGCTATATGGACAGCATGGCCACCGAGGGCATAGACGCCACGGGCTACACCCTCTGCTACGAGCTCGGCATCTTCAAGCAGAAGATCGAGGACGGACGTCAGGTCGAGGTCGCCGACAACTGGAAAAGCGCGGCCGAGAGCTGGCTCATCCCCCGCTATGAGGACACGTTTGAGATCCGCTTCGGCGGCCGCGTGGAGGAAAACTGGGATTACTTCGGCAACTGCCACGCCGAGCTCCGCGACTATGACACCGTGCTGGCCGTGCCGCGCGACATGCTCATCTCCGGTTACGGCGGCGGCAAGGTGAACACCCTGCGCCTCTGGGAGGCGCACAGCCCCAACAGCCTCGACATGTACCAGTTCTCCGAGGGCGAGTACGTCAAGAGCATGGAGCAGCGCACGATGGCCGAGGTCATCACCAAGGTGCTCTACCCCGCCGACGACCACATGGAGGGCAAGACCCTGCGCCTGAAGCAGCAGTACTTCTTCGTCTCCGCCACGGCCCAGAACATTGTCCGCGACCATCGCCGCATCTGGGGCGACGTGCGCAACTTTGCCGAGCACCACGTGATACACATCAACGACACTCACCCGACACTCATCATCCCCGAGCTGATGCGCATATTCATGGACGAGGACGGCCTGGGCTGGGATGAGGCCTGGGAGATCGTCAGCCACAGCGTGGCCTACACCAACCACACCATCATGTCCGAGGCGCTCGAGACCTGGCCTCAGGGCTTGGTCCAGAGTCTGCTGCCGCGCGTCTTCGAGATAATCAGCGAGATCAACCGCCGCTGGCGCGCGCTGCTGACCGACAAGTTCCACGGCGACAACGCCAGGATCTCCCGCAACGCCGTCATCGAGGGCGGCAAGGTGCACATGGCTAACATGTGCCTCGCCGGCTGCTACATGGTCAACGGCGTGTCCGGCCTGCACGGCGACATACTCAAAAACGATCTTTTCCGCGACGTCTGCGAGTTTGAGCCGGAGAAGTTCACCTACATCACCAACGGCATCGACCACCGCCGCTGGCTCAGCCAGGTCAACCCCAAGCTGGACAGTCTGGTGCGCGAGCTGATCGGTCCGGGCTACCTGCGCCACCCCGAGGAGCTTGCCAAGCTGCGCAAGTTCGAGGGCGACGCCGAGGTGCTCATGCGCCTGCGCGAGATCAAGGGCTTCAACAAGCAGTACCTCGCCGAGTACGCAAAGAAGACCCAGGGCTTTGAGATGAACACCGACGCAGTGTTCGACGTCCAGGTCAAGCGCCTGCACGAGTACAAGCGCCAGCTGATGTGCGCCATGCTCATAGCCCATTTGCAGGATCGCCTGCGCGACAATCCGAACATGGACTTCGTGCCGCGCACCTTCATCTTCGGCGCCAAGGCCGCGGCGAGCTACAAGTCCGCCAAGCGCATAATCGAGCTGATCAACTCCCTGTCCGCCGACGTGAACGCCGACCCCGCATGTCAGGGCAAGCTGCAGGTGTTCTTCCTGGAGAACTACCGCGTCTCCGTGGCGGAGAAGCTCATGCCCGCCGCCGACATCAGCGAGCAGATCTCCACCGCCGGCAAGGAGGCCTCCGGCACCGGCAACATGAAGCTGATGATGAACGGCGCCGTGACCATCGGCACGCTCGACGGCGCGAACGTCGAGATGTACGAGCGTCTGGGCGACGACAACATGTTCCTCTTTGGCCTGCGCGCCAACGAGGTGGAGGAGCTGCGCCGCAGCGGCTACGACCCGCAGCGCTACGCCAACGAGGATGAACGCCTCAGGCGCGTGCTCCAGCGCTTCAACTCCGGCCTCGCCGACGGCAAGAGCTACGCCGACCTGGTCAGCAGCCTGCTCTACGGCGGCGACCAGTACATGCTCATCGCCGACTTCGCAAGCTATGTCGAGTGCCACGACCGGCTCTACGACAAGCTCCGCGACAAGCGCGAGTTCGCCCGCATGGGTCTGGTCAACATCGCCGAGAGCGGCATCTTCGCCGCCGACCGCGCCGTGCGCGAATACGCGCAGCGCATCTGGAAGATTTAACACGGAAAGGCTGGCCTATGGCCAGCCTTTCCGTGTTAGGGGAAAATTGTGAATTCCCTCCGAGGTACACGCCCTCGGAGGGAAT
>CAUAHS010000123.1 GCA_958428885.1 uncultured Eubacteriales bacterium | reverse complement strand
TACACGGGCTTCGGCAGCGACAGGATAAAAGTGCTGAGCATGGAGCGGAGCGACTAAAATTTGGGAGGCAAGAAACGTGAAAAAGGTAAAACGTAACATCATCATTGCGGCGGTGCTGCTGTTCGTGTGCGCGGCGGTGTATCTGAACTGGTCGTACAACAACAGCTGGGGCGCGGCAGACCCGGCCATGGTAAAGGCCGAGGACGAGAACATGGCCTCGCTGGGCACGGATACGGACGCTGAGCCTGCCTCCGACTACTTCGCCCAGGCCCGGCTGACGCGCCAGACCTCGCGCGACGAGGCGCTGGGGCTCCTGCAGACGGCGGCGAGCGCTGAGAGCGCGTCGCAGGAGACGATAGACAGCGCGATGAACGCGATAGCGGCGATGGCCAACTGGTCGATGCTGGAGACGCAGCTGGAGAACACGCTGATAGCGAAGGACTTCTCGGACTGCGTGGTGTACATATCTGGCGAGGGCGTGACCGTGGCGGTGCCCGCGCCTGCGGAGGGACTGAGCGAAGCGGCGGTGGCCCGGATAACGGAAGCTGTTACGACGGGCACGGACTTTACGGCGGACCAGCTGCGGGTGATCGAGATAAAGCCCTCGGGCACCGGCACTACCGACGCCGCCACAGCCAGCCCCGCAGTGACGGACACCGCCGCCGGCGAGAGCGGCGAGGACACGACCGACGCCGGCAAGGGCGAGGGCGCTGATACCGATACCCTCCTGCCCGAGAGCGACGCCCTGGCTGAAAGCGGCGGCGAGACCCTCGCACCCTGAATAAAATAAAACCGGGGACCCAACCGCGAGTCCCCGGTTTTTTGCGCGCTGCGTGCATCCGAAAAAACCCCCGGCGGTTTCTTCCGCCGGGGATTTTTTATCAGCCGAAGTTGAAGTAGCTCTTCGGGTCGGTGGTGGCGCCGTTGACGCGGACCTCGAAGTGCAGGTGCGGGCCTGTGGAGTTGCCGGTGGAGCCGACGTAGCCGATGACCTGACCCTGGCTCACGGTCTCGCCGTTGGAGATGGCAAAGCCGCTCATGTGGGCATAGAGCGTCACACGCCCGCCGCCGTGGTTTATCATGATGTAGTTGCCGTAGCCGTTGCCGTTGTCGGGAATGACCGTAGCCATGCCGCTGTCGGCCGCCAGGATCGGCGTCCCGCTCGGTGCGCCGATGTCCTCGCCCGCGTGGAAGCGCATCTCGTGATATATCGGGTGCATGCGCCAGCCGTAGGCGGAGCCGGGGGAGTAGCCCGGCAGGGGCCAGATGTACGTGCCCGTGCTCGTGATGCTGTTTGCGGCCTCCTGACGCTCCATCTCGGCGATCATGTTCTGGATGTCGCTCTCGAGCGCCTCCTCCTGGGCCAGCACCTCGAGATAGAGGTCATAGTTGGTGTTGATCTCCTCCTCGAGCTGGGCGATCATGTCGTTGGCCTCGGCGATCTTCGCCTCGAGGTCGGCCTTCTCGGCCTCGTACTCGGCCTGCTTGTCCGCGAGCGCGGAGAGCGTGGTCTCATACTCGGCCTTTATCTCCTCCGCGTTCTCGCGTGCGGCGGTGTACTGGTCGTAGATGCGCTTGTCCGCGTCCATGATCTCGCCTATCATGTCGAGATTGCTCATGAGCTGGGACAGGCTCTTGGAGCCGAAGATGATGGAGAGGTATGTATACTCGCCGTTTTCCTCCATCGCACGGACGTGCTGCTTGTATATGGCCAGCTGCTCGGCCTCGTCTGCCGTGGCCTTCTCCAGCTCGGCGGCCTTCTCGTCCACGAGCCGGGTGTAGAGTGAGACCTGCTCCTCAATGAGCTCCAGCTCCTGGCGGTAGACCTCATTCTGCTCATCCAGGGCGCGCTTTTGCTCCAGCACGCCGGCCTGCTCGTTCTTGAGCTCGTCTATGCCGGCCTGCATCTCCTCGCGCTGGGCCTTGAGCTCGTCGCGCTGCTCCTCAAGGGCGTCTATCTCGGACTGCGACACGGCCAGCGCCGGGCCTGCCGGCATCAGCGCCAGCGCCAGTATCACCAGCGCAAGAAACGCCGCCGCGGCACGCAGCTTCTTGTTTCTTATCATGGATGCGCCTCCAATTGCGGGGCTCAGCCCCTGGGTTTACATAAATATAACACAGCCCGCCGCCCTTTGCAAGCGGCAGGCTGTTCCTTGTGACGAATCCGGGCGGCTTATGTTCCCTCCCCCGCGCGGAAGGCGGGGTTTTTGCGGATGATGAGCTGCACGATCACGACGTACAGCACGATGGGTATGAACCAGTCGCCGATGGAGGCCAGCAGCTGGGAGCCGAGGTCGAAGGCCGCCGTGAGCGCAACGGCGTAGGCAAAGCGCACGATGCAGAAGAGCACCGCGGCAAAGACGACGAGCCCCTTTCCGGAGGGCTTTCCGCGCCGGAGCGCCGCGAGCGCGGCAATAACCACCAGCGCGATCACCGCACAGGCCGAGCCGAACACCGTGTCCAGAAAGCGCAGCTCCGGCAGCACCCAGTAGACGTAGCTGCCCGTATAGCGCCCGTCGAGCTCGAAATACGCCCCGGTCACATAGAGCGCGGCGGCGGCAAAGAGCAGCAGCGCGCACAGTGCGAGGCTGGCCAGCACGAGGTTCCGCGTGAGCACCCAGATGCGTTCAACTCCGCCCCCGTCCCCGGAGCGGCTCTCGCGCGCCTGGTTTACGCGCTCGTCCCGGACATAGACCCCGGCCTCCTGGCGCAGGGCGTCCCGCCGGGCCTTTTCCTCACGCCGGACGGAGCGGAAGTGCGCCTCCCGCTTGTGCCGGTCGTGGCGGCGGGTGGCATCAGGGGTCAGGTCCCAGGGCTCGGGTATGTCGTGCCGGGTCTCTATCGTACCGTCAAAGTCGTACGCATAGCCGCAGTGAGGGCACAGGTGCGTGGCGATGACTATGTCCATCCCGCAGTTCGGGCATTTCATGACTTACCTCCCCCCGGCCGCAAGGCCGCGTTATTCAGCGTAGTTTTTGAAGTAGTTCTGCACGACGATGATGGGCGTGCCCTTGTCGCCGCTGCCGCTGGTGAGGTCGCAGAGGGAGCCGATGAGGTCGGTGAGGCGCCTCGGCGTGGTGCCCTCGGAGACCATGTGGCCCTTGAGGTCGGCGTCCTTCCGGCGGATGGACTCCTGGATGGCGGCCTTGAGCTCGTCGCCGGAGAGGCCGGCGAACTCGTTGTCGGCGAGGTACTTGAGCTTGAGCTCATTGGGCAGACCGCGCAGACCCTCGGTGAAGCCGGGGCTGACAACGGGGTCGGCCAGCTCCCAGATCTTGCCCGCCGGGTCCTTGAAGGCGCCGTCGCCATAGACCATGGCCTCGACCTTGACGCCGGTACGCTTCAGCAGCTCGGCCTGAATGCCCTCGGCCACGGCCTGGGCGTTCTTCGGGAAGAGCTTGACCTTGTCCTCGGTGGCCTTGTTGGAGCCGAGCAGGCCGTACTCAGGGCAGTAGCCGCTGCCGTTCACGGGGGCGTTGAGGATGTCGCAGAGGGTGAGGACGTTCTTCGCTCCGGCGGCAAGAACGCGGCGCTGGGTGCGGCTGCGGGTGTGGATATCGCAGCAGAGAATGTTGTCCGCCAGCGTGGCGGCGGTCTCGGGGCGGTTTGCAAAGACTATCTCGCTCTCCGCGCCCTCCTCGCGGATGATGTTCTCGTAGTACTCGACGTAGTCCACGCCGGTGAAGGGGTGGCGGATGGAGCCGAAGATGCGGCGGTACTTGGCCAGCGTCAGCACGTCGGCATAGGGGTTGACGCCACTGTCGTCCATCGTGTCCTCGTCAAAGAGGTGGTTGCCGACCTCATCGGAGGGGTAGGAGAGCATCAGCACGACCTTTTTGCAGCCGCGGGCTATGCCTCGCAGGCAGACGGCAAAGCGGTTCCTGGAAAGAATGGGGAACACGACGGCGACGGTCTCGCCGCCCAGCTTGGCGCGCACGTCGGCGGCAATGTCGTCAACAGAGGCGTAGTTGCCGTCGGAGCGGGCTACGACGCTTTCGGTGACGGCGACGATGTCGCGCTCGTGCAGCTCAAAGCCCTCCTCGGCCATTGCGGCCTCAACAGCGTCGGCGGTGAGCTTGACTATGTCGTCGCCTTCGCGTATGATAGGGGCACGGACGCCTCTTGAGATAACACCTGACATTTTATATGCCTCCCTGAGAGAAATTCATAACAGAGAAATAATACCCTCAATCACGGATTTAGTCAACTAAAATAAGGTATAAGGAGCGATATAAATGCTAATCAAAAACGGCAAGGTATTCCTCCGCGACGGAAAATTCCACGATTGCGCGCTCAGCTTCGGCAAGACCATCGAAGGCGTGGGCGAATTTGAAGGCGAGGGTCTGGATGCGTCCGGCTGCTATGTTGTGCCAGGCTACGTCGACATCCACAGTCACGGCGCCATGAACCGCGACTTTTCGGACGGCGACCCGGAGGCGCTGGGCATAATCTCCCGCTACTACGCCGAAAACGGCGTCACCAGCTTCCTGGCCACCACGATGACGCTCAAGGAGCACCAGCTTCTGCCGGCCATGGCCTGCGTGAAGAACGCCGGAGCACTGCCGGGCGCCCGGTGCGCGGGCGTAAATCTCGAGGGCCCGTTCCTCTCTTACGCCAAGCGAGGCGCACAGAATCCCGAGAATCTGCACAAGCCCGACGCGGACATGTTCATGCGCCTCAACGAGGCCTCCGGCGGAGTTGTCAAGCTCGTCACCGTGGCGCCCGAGGAGGACGGCGGCATCGAGTTCGTCCGCCGCGTCTCGCCCATATGCGCCGTCTCCATCGGCCACACCGAAGCGGACTACGACACCGCAATGCGAGCCTATGAGGCCGGAGCGAGCCACGCGACACATCTCTTCAACGGCATGCCCGGGCTGCACCACCGCAAGCCCGGCGTCATAGGTGCGGCTTTCGACTCCGGTGCGACGGTGGAGCTCATCTGCGACGGTCTGCATATCCACCCCTCGGCGGTGCGCTGCGCCATGCAGCTATTTGCCGGCCGCCTCGCGCTCATCTCGGACTCCCTGCGCTGTGCGGGCATGCCTGACGGCGACTACGAGCTGGCGGGACTGCCCATAAAGCTCGGCGGCGGCGTTGCACGATTGCTCGACGGCACGCTCGCGGGCAGCAGCATCAACGTCGGCGAAGCCGTGAGGCGCGCTGTGAGCTTCGGCATCCCGCTCGAGCGCGCGATCTCCGCGGCGCCCAGCATCCCGGCCACAGCGGCAAGACTCACGGACTGCGGCGAGCTGGCTCCCGGCAAGCGGGCGGACATCGTGGTACTCGACAGCGAGCTGAACATCAAGACCGTATTCGTCGGCGGCGAAAAGGTCGTCGGCTGAGCAAGCGGGGGAGAGGGTCATGCCCTCTCCCCGTGCATTTTTTGTTTCGGGGGCACGCATGAAGACATGGGACATGGCCTATATCTCGATATCGGCAGCTCTCATCGCGCTCTGCGCCTGGCTGAGCATACCGGCGGCGATACCCTTCACGATGCAGACCTTCGCCGTGTTCGCCGTGAGCGGCACGCTGGGCGCACGCCGTGGTGCCTTGGCGCTGGGAGTGTACATTCTGCTCGGAGCGCTGGGGCTGCCGGTGTTTTCGGGCTTTCAGGGCGGTCCGGGCGCTCTGCTCGGAGCCACCGGGGGATATATCGTCGGCTTTCTGCCCGCAGCACTCATCGCGGGACTCGGCGCCGAGCACCTGGGCCGAAGCCTGCCGGCTCTCATATTCTCCATGTGCGCAGGGCTCCTGGCCTGCTACGCCCTGGGCACGGCATGGTACGTCGCCGTCTACGCCCGCGCGGGCGAGGCGGCCGGCGTTCAGTCGGTCCTGGCCGCCTGCGTGGTGCCCTTCATCCCAGCCGACGCGGCGAAGATCTTCCTCGCCGCCGTGCTCTCAAAAAGGCTCGCGCCACTGTGCAGCCGGAACGCCTGACAGCAAAACAAGCCTCACGGCGTATTATGCCGTGAGGTGATTTTTTATGCTCAAGGAGAGGGAATACGACCGCCGCCGCGCCCGCGAGTACGCGCGCCGCTGGGCCTACGGGCGAGATCCGCTTTTCTACAACTTCACGGGCATCGGCGGGGACTGCACGAACTTCATCTCCCAGTGCATCCTGGCC
>CAUAHS010000122.1 GCA_958428885.1 uncultured Eubacteriales bacterium | reverse complement strand
CGTGCGCGGCGAAAAGGACTTGGCGGACGCCATTGCCGGGTGCGAGGGCTACGTCTGCGTCATGCCGACCTACACGGCCATGCTGCCGCTGCGCGCGGAGCTGGCCTCCCGCGTGGGAAGAAAGGAGTTCTGGAAGTGATGGAGCTGCGTGTTTGCCACCTCTACCCCGATGTGCTGAACCTCTACGGCGACCGGGGCAACGTGCTGTGCATAAAAAAGCGCCTGGAGTGGCGCGGCATAGGCTGCACGGTGACGGAGCTGCCGATAGGCGAACGCCGTCCTCTGGGCGGTTTCGACCTCTTCTTCGTCGGCGGCGGCCAGGACTTCGAGCAGGGACTGCTACTTGAGGATCTCCGTGGCGGCAAGGGTGCCGAGATACGGGCTGCGGCCGAGGACGGAGCTGCCTTCCTCTGCGTCTGCGGCGGCTATCAGCTCATGGGCCACTACTACGATACGGCCGCAGGCGTGCGCTGCGCCGGAATAGACGTGCTCGACCTCACGACCGAGGGCGCCGAGGAGCGCATGATCGGCAACTTCGCCTTCGAGACCGAGTTCGGTCCTGTCGTGGGCTTTGAGAACCACAGCGGACGCACCCGTCTGGGTCCGAACGCCAAACCCCTCGGACGTGTGCTGCGGGGCTTCGGCAACAACGGAGAGGACGGCGGCGAGGGCGCCAGGTACAAGAACGTATTCGGCACTTACAGTCACGGTCCCGTGCTGCCCAAAAACCCCGACTTCTGCGACGGCATCCTCCTCGCCGCGCTGCGCCGCCGCTACGGTGACGCCGAGCTCGCCCCGCTGCCCGATCGCTCTGAGCGTGAGGCTCACGACACCGTGCTCTCCCGCCTGCTGGGTTAGAAAAAATTTTCTTCTCTTAATTTTCGTTTAATCTTCGGCGCTTATACTTGAGCCATACTCAGGAAGGGAGGCACAAGCATGAGCCTGTTGAGAATGAACGTTGGCATGGCGGTCACGATGGCCCGCACGGCGGGCTCGCGCACGGCCTTCGCCCTGGTGAGCGGCTCCTCCGCCCCCAAGGCACCGGCGACGGAGAAGAGAAAAAAGTAAAATATATAAAATGTGGCGGGTCCTTTCGGACCCGCCCTTTTTTGCGTCTATTCAGTTTCGCCGCCCGCGTCTGCGGGGGCTTCCGAAGCGCCGGAGCTCTCCGTGCCCGCGGTGCCGCTCTCCTCGTCCTTGTGGAACTCGGAGTAGTCGATCGTGAGGTCCGGGCCGTCAAAGCTGCCGTCGAGCTTCGACATGGCGCGCTGGTATTCCGCGCTGCCCTCCTCATAGGGCACGGGGCGGTAGTCGTTCACGCCCTCCGTGCTCGAGAGGCAGCAGGGTATGGCCTCATAGCCCTCTACGTTGACCGTGCCGTCCACATCACGCTTTATCGTGAACTGGACAATGGCCGTATCCCGGTCACGCGGTGCGGTGTTGCCGCCGAAGGACCAGTTTCCGAGACTGTATATGACATAGCCGCCGTTGTACTCATCGATGCGCTGCAAAACGTGCGGGTGCGAGCCGTAGACGATGTCGGCCCCTGCGTCTATGGCCGCACGTCCAAGCTGCTCCTGCCCTGAGATGACGCGGTAGCTGCCCTCAATGCCCCAGTGCATGAGGCAGATGACGATGTCCACGTCCTCCCTTGCAGCCAGAGCGGATACCCCGGCACGCACCTCGGCTTCGCCCGCGCACCAGCGCGCGGCATAGAGGCCGATCGTGATGCCGTCGCCGTTCTGATACACATAGCTGCCGTCCGGCGGAGCGTAGGCCACGCCCGCGGCGTCAAGCGCCTTCTCCGTATTCTCCAGCCCCGTCTGGCCGAAGTCCATCGTGTGGTTGTTCCCCAGCGTGACGAACTCGACGCTGCCGTCGGTCAGGATCTGAGCGTTCTCCGCCGCTCCGCAGAACTGGAAGGTGCCCGTCCCGTACAGCGGTGTGTCAGAAAAGCTGCACTCGAGGTTCGCTATCGTGAGATAGTCGTCCTTAAAGTACTGTATCGTACCCGAGAAGGGCCAGCTCATGTCGCCGTTCAGGGTCGTCTCAAAGTGATTGTTGTACTGCGAGGACGTCAGCGTGCAGTCGCCCACCATGGAGACGGTGAAATATTCCGGCTGGGGCTCCGGCGTCGGGGTCGGAGTGGGAGCGGGCGTCGGGCTCGGCGTGGGCGTCGGGGTGGGGCTCGGCGTCGGCTCCGCCGTGGGAGGCGGCGTCGGTGCGGGCTCCGTCTCCGCCGTCACGCGGAGAAACAACAGTCCGCACAGCGCAGCGAGGGCGATAATGAATATTAAAATGAGAGTAAACCTTTTTGCAGTGTTCATAGCCCTGCTGAGACAGTGTTACAAAGAGGAATGTTCCCGACGTGCGGTTCAGACTCTCTCTTTGCCCACAAAGAATATCGAGATGAGGCCCGGTCCGGTGTGCGCACCGATGATGGGACCGATGTGCGTGTAGAAAACGTCGCGGAAGCCGCAGGCCTCGACCAGCGCGGTGCCGTACTCCCTCGCCTTCTCGGGCGCATCCGCTTCGGAGACGATGAGGGTCTGGTTCTCAGCGTCCACGACCAGCTCCTGCACGTCCTTTATGACCTTCTTGAAGCACTGCTTGTCGCCGCGCACCTTCTGCCAGACCTCGAGGTGACCCTCGTAGTCGAGGTGCATGATGGGGACTATGTTCAGCGCGGTGCCGAAAGCCGCCGCGGTCTTGCTCACACGACCGCCCCGGTAGAGGTAGGTGAGATCGTTGGTCGTGAAGATGGAGTTCGTGTTGTGTGCGATGCTCTCGAGCTCGAGGGCGTTGGCCTCGAGGTCCAGGCCCTTGTCTCGGTTGTCCGCCGCACGCAGCACTACGAGACCAAAGCCGGCGGAGGCGTTGGTCGAGTCCACGACACGGCAGGTCCAGCCGGGGTACTCCTCCATGAGCATGGCCGCAGCGGAGCGGGCGTTGTCACAGGAGCCGGAGATGGCCACCGCAAGGGAGATGTGCAGCACGTTCTTGCCAGCCTCGGCAAGAGGACGCCAGAACTCGGTGAACTCGCCAGGATTTATCTGGCTGGTGCGGGCGATGCCGCCCGCGCGCATGAGGTCGTAAAACTCGCGGAAGCTCTCCTCCGTCATGCCGTCTATCATGGGCTTGCCATCCATCGTGAAGGGCATCTTATATGGGATAACGCCGCGCTCAGTGCACTTTTCAAGCGAGAGATCGCAGCCCGAATCAGCAGTGATCTGGTAAGTATAATCAGCCATAATACACCAACCTTTCTAGCTCTTGCGCATATGTGCTTGTAAATTATATCTCTTTGGGAAAAGATTATCAAGTGCATGTTGTCCAGACTACCTGCCCGGCAGCCCCGGCGCTCCGAGCCCCGCAGCGCGCCTTCGCCGTATCCGCTCTCGATAAGAGGCCTTTTGAGTTGAAAACGACAGGGTCAAATGATATAATTGTGGGCAGAATGAGTTTGCCGCCTGAGGCGGCTGCTTTGTACGTCTATCAGGAGGAAACGCAATGACAAACAAGGAGCTTGAGCTCATCGCCGCGCGCGGGCGGTGCTTGGGCATGGAAATGGTTTTCCGCGCTGCGAGCGGCCATATCGGCGGTTCGCTATCCGCAATGGATATACTGACCGAGCTGTATTTTGAGGAGTTGAATGTCGACCCCGAGCGTCCCCAGGCTCCGGAGCGTGACCGCTTCGTCATGAGCAAGGGCCACTGCACGCCCGCGCTCTACTCCATCCTCGCCCTGCGTGGCTACTTTCCCGTCAAGCAGCTGGAACTCTTCCGCAGCATCGAGGGCCACATGTCCGGCCACCCGGACATGGTGAACGTCCCCGGCGTGGACATGTCCACCGGCTCGCTCGGTCAGGGGCTCTCCGCCGCCGTCGGCATGGCCATCGCCGGCAAGATGGACTCCGCCGGCTACCGCGTCTACGCCCTCATGGGCGACGGCGAGATCGAGGAGGGCCAGATCTGGGAGGCCTCCATGTCCGCCGCCAAGTACAAGCTTGACAACCTCTGCGGCATCGTGGACGTGAACGGCCTTCAGATAGACGGCCGCACCGCCGACGTCATGCCTTCCGAGCCGCTGGACGCCAAGTTCGCCGCCTTCGGCTGGAACGTCATCAAGGCCGACGGCCACGACTTCGGCTCGCTCCGCAGCGCTCTCGCCCAGGCCAGGGCCGAAAAGGGCCGCCCGAGCGTCATCCTCGCCAAAACCGTCAAGGGCAAGGGCGTCTCCTTCATGGAGAACGACCCCGGCTGGCACGGCAAGGCGCCGAATGCTGAGCAGTTCGAGCAGGCAATGGCGGAGCTGAGAGCCGCCGTGGCGAAACTGGAGGTGGAGTGAAATGGCTGAGAAAAAGGCGACCCGCGCGGTCTACGGCGAAATGCTCGTGGAGCTGGCGGAAAAATATCCCGAGCTCATAGTCCTCGACGCGGACCTCTCGAGCGCGACGATGACCAAGAGCTTTGCAAAGGCGTACCCTGACAGGTTCCTCGACATGGGCATCGCCGAGGCCAACATGATAGGCGTCGCCGCCGGCCTTGCGACCTGCGGCAAGAAGCCCTTTGCAAACTCTTTCGCCATGTTCACGGCTGGGCGTGCCTATGAGCAGGTGCGCAACTCCGTGGCCTATCCGGGACTGAACGTCAAGTGCGTCGGCTCCCACGGCGGTCTCTCCGTCGGTGAGGACGGTGCCACCCACCAGTGCCTCGAGGACCTCGCGCTCATGAGCGCCATTCCCGGCATGACGGTGGTCAACCCCTGCGACGGGAACGAGATGCGCCAGGCTGTACTGGCGCTCATAGAGTACAAGGGACCGGCCTATCTGCGTCTCGGGCGCATGGCGGTGGAGAACGTCACCGACTCCGTCCCCGGCTACAAGTTCGAGCTCGGCAAGGCCGCCATGCTGCGTGACGGCAAGGACGTCACGATAGCGGCGACGGGCCTGATGGTCCAGCGCGCGCTGGCGGCGGCGGAGCTGCTGGCCGGCGAGGGCATCTCCGCCCGCGTGCTCGATTTCCACACGATAAAGCCCCTCGACGGCGAGGCTCTGCTCGCCGCGGCGAAAGAGACCGGCTGCGTCGTCACCACCGAGGAGCACAGCATCATGGGCGGCCTCGGTGCCGCGGTCGCCGGCTTCCTGGGCGAACACTTCCCCGTCCCCGTCGTCCGTCACGGCGTCAACGACGAGTTCGGCCGCTCCGGCAAAGCCGAGCAGGTCCTCGAAGCCTACGGCCTCACCCCCGCCGGCATCGCCACCAAGGTCAAAAAGGCCCTTGAAATGAAGAAATGACCGCTTGAAATCGGTAGTTCGTTAAATTTACAACAATATAGCCATAATTTGCTCCTGTTTTTGTGCATGTTCACGTTTTTATTGAACAAAATTCATTAACAACATGCATTGCTTTTATCGCTTTATAAGGATAGAATACAGGTAAGCAAATACTGCACAAGAGATAGAGGTGCGAAATTGCGGGCTTGGCCCGTGAATTTCGCACCTTTTTTGTTTGGGAGTAGAGGAAAATGAACAAACGGCTTCACTTTTTTGAAACAGAGCCGATCATCGCTGCGGTCAAGACCGAGGAGCAGCTCATGCGGGCTTTGACTTCTGAATGCAATATCATATTCTTCCTTTTCGGAAATATATGCAACATTCCGAAACTGGTTGAAAATGTAAAGGAGCGGGGCAAATACGCCTTTGTGCACCTCGACCTCATAAACGGTCTGGCCGCAAAGGAGATAGCGGCGGACTACATCCGCAGCTTCACGCGGGCGGACGGTGTGCTGAGCACCAAGCCGCCCATACTGCGGCACGCCAAGGAGATCGGTCTCATAACGGTGCTGAGGGTCTTCGTGCTGGACTCGTTGGCGCTGGACAATATAGAGAAGCTTCGTGCGGCCTGCAACCCGGACCTGATCGAACTGGTGCCGGGCCTGATGCCCAAGATAATACGGCAGGTGTGCTCGCTGCACCGGACGCCGCTGATCGCGGGCGGACTCATACGCGACAAGGAGGATACGATGAGTGCGCTCTCGGCGGGAGCGATCAGTATCTCCACCTCGTGCGAGGAGGCGTGGCAGGAGCTCGATGCCGGTGCGCCGGCAAGTGCGAAGCAATTTTTAAAAGGAAGGGAT
>CAUAHS010000121.1 GCA_958428885.1 uncultured Eubacteriales bacterium | reverse complement strand
CAGGCGGTGCAGCAGCGTGACGAATTCCGCACGGCTGATGTCCTCATCGGGGCGGAACAGCCCGCCATCGAGGTCCTCACCGTCCCATGAGTACCGCGTCAGAAGGCCGTAGCTCGCTAGATACGCGATGGCCTGCGCGGCATCGCTGCCGGGCTCCACGTCGGTGTAATCTAGCGGATACGCCTCTGACTTGTTCTCTGCCGAGAGCAGGCCAAAGGCCAGCTGCGCCGCTTCTGCCCGGGTGAGGGCAGCATCGCCGCGCGCTGCGAGCTCGTCCGCGGTGGAGGACACGGCGGCGGTGTCCAGTTCGGGTATTGAAGAGGGATCATCAACAACTATGGTTTCTCTTATAGCCGCGCTGACGGCTGTGCTGGTCTCAATATAGTCGTCCCACAGCGGGTCGTCGCGTCCTATTTCCGAGCCGCCGAGCGGGCCCATCGTGAAGTACACGCTGTTATCGCTCATTGCCGCTATTGGGTGGCCGGTCGAGGTCGAGTAGTACCAGCTGCCCGGCCTGAAAAAGTCCCCGCGCGGCGACTCGGCCACGAGGTAGAACATGGTGATGGGGTATCTCCCGTTCTCGGGGACGTAGTAGAGTGTGATGCTCGTCCCGTCCGGGTCGCGGTATTTTACGCCGGAGGCCACGGCCACCTTCTGCGAGACCTCGGCAGGCACGGTGAACGATAAGCCAAGCTCCTCACTGCAAAACTCATAGCCGCCCTCGGCGGGCCCGGCGACGAACTCCGGCCAGGGCACGGGGGTATATTCCGCTGACGGCGCCGGGGTCATCATATCCGACGGCGTGGCAGAGTCTCCCGCCTCTGGCGTTGAGGCCGGCGTCGGCTCAGGCGTCGGCGTTGCCTCTACCACCCCCGCACCGCAGGCGGCGAGGAGGAGAAGAACGAGAATGAGGGGAATTATGCGTTTCATGCCGGTTGCCTCCAATCAATCCTGCTCACAGCCCGGCGGCTTTAGGAGCAGGTGCCAAATATGTGACGGCCTGACGCCGTGCGAGCGTGATGACGGCGGGCCAAAGATGCCGCTATCGGCTCAACGCCACGCCTCATGCCAGAGAGCACAGCCCCTCTAAGAGAAGGGTGCAGATGAGGACCGAGGCGATGCTGGACCTGGTCTTGGACGAGACAAGGCCGGTGACGAGCGCTGCCAGCACAGCGACGGCGGCGCAGGCCAGAGCGGAAGCCGCGAACACAGACCAGAGCGGCAAAAACTCCGGCAGAGCGCCGAACAGCTCCAGAGATACCGCCCTGGCGGTCAACTCCGGCAGCCCGTAGGCCAAGACCGTGGCGGCAAACCTCGGCACATACGCCGCAAGCGCGCACAAGAGCGCGAACAGAACGGCCGACGCCGTCTTTCTCCGCCTCACGTCACGCTGAGCGCCGACGGATACGATGAGCTGTTCCACGCCCGTCTCGGCGTCCATGCAGAAGAAAAACGGCAGCGACAACGAGAGCGCCAGAACGAGCTTTGCCGTGTCCGAGACGGCGTCCGCCCGTCCCTGAGCGCCGAAGAGCCGCTCGTAGGGCGTCTTGTACACATAGCTCTCGCCCGGGGCAAGCGCCTCGTACTGCG
This sequence comes from uncultured Eubacteriales bacterium, assembly GCA_958428885.1. GTDB lineage: Bacteria > Bacillota > Clostridia > Oscillospirales > Oscillospiraceae > Scatomorpha. Next base: position 4,564 of record CAUAHS010000121.1, on the reverse strand, counting down.
AGCGAGCCTCGAGGAACGCGGTTTCCGCCTCCAGCTCACGCAGGAGGCTGCTGCCCAGGCTTGCAGCGGCGGCTCCGTCCGTGGCGCTGCGCATCAGGGCGGCATAGTCTTCTCGCAGGGCGTCGAACCTCGCAGCCTCGCCCTCGATATACTCGGCCTTTTCCGTGTCCGGCGCTCCGGAGAGCACGGCGCTGTACTGCCTGTACTGCGCCTCCTGCACCGTGCCGGAGTCCACGCCCAGATTGGCCCAGACCTGCACCAGCAGCAGCACGCCGAGCACGGCCATAGCCCCGCTCGAGAGAAAGAGCTTGCGCAGCTCGTGCCGCATGGGCCAGAGATGGATGCCTAGGGCAGGCAGCGATCCGCTCCGGTGTGCCGCCGTGACCGCGCTCCGGCGCAGAAACAGCGCGAGCCCCACGCCCGTGCAAAGCGCCGCCAGAACAGCGCAGAACGCCGCCGTCGCCGCGAGTCTCGGCACCGGCAGGCCGAAGAAATCCAAAAACAGCAGCCCGTCAAAGAGCCTGAGCGTGTCCCCGGCCGCCGCGAGGTTGAGGCAGCGGGGCAGATTCATGGGAAGAGCCGAGAGCGCAAAGGAGACGGCCGCCGCCAGCGCATACACCGGCAGAGCCAGGGCGCTCCTGAGCGCAGAGGCCGCAAGCGTGAAAAAGCCCGAGCAGGCGACGAGCCAGAGCGCCTTCATAAGGAAGAACAGCGCGAGAAAGCCGCCGATACTCAGCTCGTACGGGCAGGCAGTGAGCCCGTACACCGCCTGTACCGGCAAGCTCAAGTCCACAGTGCCGAACTCGGACACGGCTATGACGGCGCAGAGCGCGTACATGAGCGCAGCAGGTATGAGCGCCGAGAAAGCGACGGCGGCGAATTTCCTGAAATACAGCTCGCCGTGCCCGCGCTTGGTGGGACGCAGCAGGCAGAGCGTGCCGCTCTCCCGCTCCCGCGAGAATAGCAGCAGCGCCGTTGTGAGGCTGAAGAGCAGCGCGAACAGGTCCGGCAGCCTGCAGGCGAGCAGCAGCTCCAGCCCGCCCGTGAACACCACCGGCAGTTCCAAATTAAGAAAGCCCAAGTAGACCTCCTCCGTCCGCTCGATGGAGCGCATATCAAAGCCGCCATCCGTGCCGAAAAGCCCGCTGTGCAGCTTCGCCGCCGCCTCGGCGCAGGTCTGGCGCACGAACCCGTTATAGTCCCGGGCGGCCTCGATGCGGGCGGCGGTCTCCTCCACGAGGCGCATCTCGCTGTATATGTCGCCCGTCAGCAGCTCGCCTTCATAGTCCTCATTGCCCGCGAGAACATGCTCCCAGAGCTCGGACCGAAGTCCGACTATGTCGCCCTCGTATCCGTACATCGCCTCCACCTCGTGCAGTCCGCTGTCCCGGACCTCGCTGTGGAAGAGGAAGAGCCCGGCTATGAACACCCCGAGCGCGAGCAGGGCGACGACGCGCTCGGCGAGCACCTTGCGCAGCTCCCAGCTCATAGGCCGACCTCGTCGCCAAAGCGGTGCAGGTACACGTCCTCGAGCAGCGGCTCCGCCTCACGGCAGGGGAAGGGAGGGCGCATCTCGCTTATGAGACGCACCGCCACGCCCTCGCCGCTGCGGCGCAGGGAGCTCACCGGACCCAGCTTCGAGACCTCTTCCAGCCTGTCCTCCGGCAGCTCGACCTCCCAGACCTTGCCGCGCATATCGGCGCAGAGCTGCTGCGGCGTCTCCTGAGTCAGTATCTCGCCCTCGGAGATGAGGATGAGCTCGCGGGCGACGTACTCCACGTCCGGCACGACGTGGGTGGAGAGCAGCACGATCTTGTGCAGGGCCTCTCCGGCTATGAGGTTGCGGACGGCTATGCGCTGTTTGGGGTCAAGGCCCGCCGTCGGCTCGTCCAGCACGAGGATGTCCGGGTCGTCCAGCATGGCCTGGGCCAGCAGCAGCCGCTGCTTCATGCCCCCGGAGAGCGCCCGCGTCGGCTTCTTCCGCACGTCCAGCAGCGCCAGACGGCCCAAAAGCAGCTCTATCCGCTCCTTCGCCCGTTTCTGCGGCATGCCCCGCAGGGAGGCCATGTAGTAGAGGAAGCTCTCGCAGGAGAAACCGGGGTAGAGCGTCTGCTGCTGGGGCATATAGCCCAGCCTCGCGCGGAAACTCCGTCCCAGCCTGCGTATGTCCTCGCCGTCGAGGCGTATCTCGCCGGAGTCGGGCTCGAGGTTCCCGGTGAGGATGTTCATGAGCGTGCTCTTGCCCGCGCCGTTCGGCCCCAGCAGGCCGTAGATGCCCTCACGCAGGCTGAAGCTCACGCCCCTGAGGGCGCGCTTTTCTCCGTAGCTCTTGGCTACCGCGTCAAAGGCCAGCTCCATGTCCTCACCCCGTCACTGTGAGCGCGTCGTAGTTTTCGGCGTAGTAGTCCGCCTTGCTTATGACGCCGTGGACGCTGTCCTCGCGCGAGCGTATGCCGTAGATGTACCCGGCGCACTCAGCCGAGGGTGAGATGACTATGGCGCCGTCCGCGGCATTGCGGCCCTCGTTCTCCATCAGCGTCTCCGGCCCGCCTGCGAGGTCGCAGTACCGGAGTTCCAGCGTGCCGGTGTTGGAGATATAGAACGCCTTGCCGTCCATGGCCCAGAAGTTCACCAAACCTTCTTGTGTGCACAACTCGCGGCTCTCGCCCGCGGCGAAGTCGTAGCAGTAGAGTGTGTCGCCCACGGCGTAGAGGGAGAGGTCGCCGTAGCGGCACAAAAACATCGAGGAACTCAGCCAGACGTCCTCCGAGGCGAGCGTCTCATAGCTGCTCATGTCGAAGGCGTAGAGCCGCAGCTCGGTACTGAGGTGCTCGCCCATATAGCCGTCTATATACTCGCCGTAGTCGCCCTCGGGAAACTGCGCGGCGTATTCCGAGAAGGTGAGCGGCTCGGCGTCGTAACCGCTGACGAGGAGCAGCACGCTCTGGCCGTCGGAGCCTGCGAAGTTCACGCTCTCGGAGCCGGAAAAGAGCGTCTCCACCCCGCCGCCGTCAAGGTCAAAGCGTATGAACAGCGCCTCGCTGCTTTGCCCCTCCGCGGAAAAGATGTTCTTATAAAAACTGCCATAGATATAGCCGTGGGAGATGTATGCATTTCCGGCGTAATAGGAGACCTCATCCGTGGACTCGAGCGCAGCCGCGACCTCGCGCTTGCGGGACTCGGGGTCTATGCGCCGGATGACGACGCTGCCGTCGGACTCGTTGGAGATGGACCACCATGCCCCGTCATAGGGCGCAAAGTACGCGACGTTTTCGCCTATCCAGGCCTCGCAGCTCTCGTCCGTGTGGCAGCAGCCGCTCTGGGAGCACATGGCAAACATCTGCCCGTACTCCGGGTCATAGTAGTTGAGCACCCGGCTGCCGGGTATGTAGAAACCGAGGCCGTTCTCTGTCGAGCACCAGCCCATATTGGCCGAGCACATGGCGTTATTCTCCTCCGGCGGAGCAGAGCTTTCGACCGCCGTCTCCGGCGTGACTCCGGGCGACATCTCCTGCGCCCCGCTGCAGCCGCTGAGCAGGCCGAAGGCCAGAACAAGTGCGACAGATAGTGACGGCAAGCATCCTTTGAGTTTCATCGGCGCCGCTCCTCTCCAGACACAATTTTTCATACGTTCCCTGGCAACAATATAACATATATTTCCGATGACCGCAACCGGAGACTCGCTCCGGCGCATTGCGCAAACAGGGCGCAGTCCGGCGACGCCGCCTACAACGCCGAATACTTGCGGCGCATGGCCGAGCAGGATACGACCTGTCTGTTCATCGCCCACGACCTCTCCATCGCCGGATACATCTCCGACCGCATAGGAGTCGTCTACAAGGGGAAGATAGTGGATACCCTGGATACGTATGAGCCGGAAATGCTTGAAATAGCTGGCATTGCGGTGTATTATACGGGCAATGGAGCATTTTGTGAGAAATGTGCGAGATATTGCAATACGAGAAATTGCCGAAATGGGTATTGACATTATACCCATTAGGGGTATACTATAATTACCCCTGATGGGTATCTGCATGGAAGGAGCTTATCATGGGAGAAACAAAGAATTCTTGTTGCCAGCGGACCAAACAGCGGACTCCTGAGGAGTACAAGAAGCTCATACACCGGCTCAACCGCATCGAGGGCCAGGTGCGCGGCATACGCGGAATGGTGGAGAAGGGGGTCTATTGCCCCGACATCCTGGTGCAGTCCGCAGCCGTGACGGCGGCGATGAACGCCTTCAACCGCGAGCTTCTGAGCGACCATATCCGCACCTGCGTCGTCGATGATATCCGCGAGGGCAACGATGAGACCATCGACGAACTGCTCAAGACCCTGCAGAAGTTGATGAGGTAACTGCAATGGGGAGGTAAAGGTATCGTATGAAGCAGTATACTGTAACAGGTATGAGCTGCGCAGCATGCAGTGCCAGAGTCGAGAAGGCCGTGAACGCCGTCCCGGGCGTCACCAGCTGCTCGGTCAGCCTGCTGACGAACTCCATGGGCGTTGAGGGCACGGCGTCCAGCGCGGACATAATCAAGGCCGTCGTGGATGCGGGCTACGG
>CAUAHS010000120.1 GCA_958428885.1 uncultured Eubacteriales bacterium | reverse complement strand
CATACTCGTGACCCCGCTTGTGACCATCTTCGCAGGTGTGGCGCTCGCCGCCGCCATTGCCCCGCCCATCGGCGCAGGCGCTGACTACATCGGCTCACTCATCAAGCTTGCGACAGTGCTCCAGCCCTTCTGGATGGGCATAATCGTCTCCGCCTCCGTGGGCATTGCGCTCACCCTGCCCATTTCCTCCGCCGCCATCTGCCACAGCTTAAACCTCGTCGGGCTGGCCGGAGGTGCGGCGGTCGCAGGCTGCTGTGCGAACATGGTCGGCTTCGCCGTCATGAGCTTCCGGGAGAACCGCTGGGGCGGCCTCGTCAGTCAGGGTCTCGGCACCTCCATGCTCCAGATGGGCAACATTGTGAAAAACCCGCGTATATGGTTGCCCGCCATCCTCACCTCCATGATAACCGGCCCCATTGCCACCTGCGTTTTCAAGCTCGAGATGAACGGCGCAGCCATCAACTCCGGCATGGGCACCTGCGGTCTCTGCGGGCCTATCGGTATCTGGACCGGCTGGCTCAACCCCAGCGACGTTGCTCTTGCCGACGGCGCAGCCGCCATAGTGCCCACCGCCATGGACTGGCTCGGCCTCGTTCTCGTCTGCATCGTCCTGCCCGCCGTCATCTGCTGGGCGCTGGGCCTCTTCTTCCGGAAGATAGGCTGGATACGCGACGGCGATCTCAAGCTCAACTGAATATTTTACCGTTTTCCACAGGCGGGAGCTTCCACGGCTCCCGCCCTTGATTTTTCTCGTTTTGTAATCTTTATGTCGATTTTGTAACCATTTGTATCTGAAGTTTTCCTTGATAAGTTGTCATAATGTGTTTATCATTAAATTATGAAAGATATTATGTAACCTCTATATGTTCGGAGCCATCGCCATGAAAAAACATACCATAACGCTTCCAATGCTTGTCTTCATAGCAGTTCTCTGCGTCTCCATCGTCGCCTTCCCGACCACCGCCTCCGGCACTGATGGTGAGCCGGACGCCATTGCGGGAGACGTTGTTTCGCTGCGCAATACTTCGTCGGACACGTTCAGCATCATCCCCTCGGCACAGGCCGGCGGTGTGGTGCAGCCCAGCGTTTCGGACAGCATCGCGGGACGCACGGTGTCCTTCGTGGTGGACCCCTCCAGCGGATACGAGACCGCTTCCGTTGCCGCGATCACTGCGGCCGGAGACGTGCTTGAGGTAGTCCGTGTGGACGGCGAGAAGTACAGCTTCGTAATGCCCGCGGAGTCCGTCATCATCGACGTGACCTTCCAGTACATGCGTGCTTGAACAACTCTTGACATAGCAATAAAAAAACCGCCCTTGACGGGCGGTTTTTTCATATTCCGGGGCTCACCGGAGCTTATCCCAGTCGGGTTCCGGGAGCTTTTGCATCCACTGCTCGATGTCGCCGAGCCAGCGGTACGTGTGGCTGTTCGTGGCCTCCTGTATGTGTGCGTAATACCAGGCGCCGGTATCCGCGTTGTCTGTCCAGACGTTCATCTCCGCTTCGGGCAGCAGATGTCCCTTGTCGGGCGCACGGCCAAGGGTGCGGTTCACAATGGCTGCGGTCTCCGCGCGCGTTATGGAGGCCTCCGGGCGGAACATTCCTCCCTCGTAGCCCTCGATGAGCCCGAGCTCGGCCGCAGCGGCGACATAGCACTCGTACCACGAGCCGGGAGCAACATCGGAGAAAACATTCTCAGCCTCCATATCCTCCAGCTCGAAGAAGCTGACGGCTATCTTGGCAAACTCAGCGCGGCTTATCTGGGCGTTGGGGCGGAACGTGCCGTCCTCATAGCCGCTGAGGATGCCCAGCTTGCTCAAGGTAGAGACAGCGGTGTTGAACCAGTCGCCCGTACCCACGTCGCTGTAACCGCTCTCATCGCACCAGAAGCTCTCCCTCGCCTCATCCGTGAGCAGGCGGAAGAAGATGGTCGCCACCTCGGCACGCGTTATGGGGGCCTCTGGGCGCACGGTGCCGTCCCCGTAGCCTATGATGTAGCCGAAGTGGTCCTCGGTGTTCAGCCAGCTCGGAGTGGGCTCCGGCTCGGAGGGCTCGGAGGGCGTTACGGGCGGAATATATACCTCCTCCCAGCCCGCGTGCACGGTCTTGTGGTCGTCCATGGTGACGGATTCGACGGCGGAGGTCAGCTCCTCGTCCTCAAACCAGCCGGTGAAGGAGAAGCCTGGGCGCGACGGGACCTTGTCGAGCGCCACGACCGTTCCCTCCGGATGGGACTCGTCAGCGTACTGCGTGCCGCCGTTTGAGTTGTATCTGAGTGTATAGCGGGTCTCGGCAAATATGACCTCGAGCTCGTGGTCGCTCTGCACGTTGCTGAACGTATAACTGCCATCTGTGCCGACGCTCACGCCGTCGACGAGCACATCCTCGATGTGATAGCCGCTGGCGGGGGTGAAGGTGAAGGTCTGGCTCTGGCCCTTGGTCACGGTCACGACGCTTCCGGCCGGGTCAACGCTGCCCTCGCCCGTGACTGTGACGGAGATGAAGCAGGGCGTGACGTCGCCGTGCGCCGCCTTGAGGTACAGCGGACCGGTCACGGCGTCCGGGCTGACGGAATACTTGCTCACCTTTCCGCCGCAGCTCCAGGGCGTCTCGGCGCTGTCGAGATACCAGCCGTCGATAGCGTGGCCGCAGTCGGAGAGCGTGAGCCCGGCCGGGACATCGGGCAGGAGCACGGCCGCACCGTCATAGACGTGCAGGTCGTCGCCCACGTGCGCCTTGTTGTCGTAGATCTTAGCGCCCGCCCCTATGGTCACGCCCGCCGCGGCAGCGTCTATATAGATCCCTCCGCCGCTGATATCAGCCTCGCAGCCGGTTATGACGACGTCGGAGATGCTTATCTCATCATCAGAATTGCCGGAAGAAATGCATATAGCTCCTCCGCTTTGCTCCCCTGTGCATCCGCTAATAGTGCCCCCGGAAATATCCAAAGATATGCAAAAATCCTCATCACTTGCAGCAAGTATAGCTCCGCCATATCCTCCAAAGTCAAATAATCCGGATGCACTCAAACAGTCTCTTATGATCCCGCCGGTCATTTTTATGGTTGCCGGTCCTCCAGACATATCTCCCGCCGGGTTTACCGGCTGGGCGGCAATGGCCGCACCGTTCCCGCCCCTGCATGACTCTATCACGCCTCCGCTCATGTTGAATTTTGCGGAATCGGTCACGAGGATAGCCCCAGGCGTCAAGCCGTCATTTACGCAGCCGGTTATCGTCCCGCCGTACATATTGAAAACTGCTCTGTCCGAAAGATTCATGCAGCCCGGCTGGCCTCTGGCCTCCGATGGCCCGAGGGTGACGTTGTCGTACATATTCAAGGTTGCCCCGTCGTCCACACCAATGATCATGTTTGTATCGGACTCAGAATATATGGTGAGTGTCTCGGTATAGCCCTCAGCTCCGAGGTTCAGCACGACGTTGTCGCCCACGCTTATCGCCTGACTGACCAGGCGAATGCTGAAGCCCTCCCCGAGCAGGGTGATCTCTCTGTTCCCTGTCAGGTTCCAGGCCTCATCAGCCATTAGCTCGTCCCCTATGTTCAGCTCTACATTACGCAGCAGCTTTATCTCGCCGCCGTCCATAACTTTTTCGGCCGCCTCGACAAGGCTGCCCTTGACCCACTCGCCCTCAGCGACCTCATATGCCGCCTCGGGGGACTCTGACGCAAAGGCGACCACGCTCAGCCACGCGGAAAGGCATATCAAAACCGCAAGCAGTATGCCAATCTTTCTGCTTCCTGTCTTTGTCATTTTGCTGTCCTCCATAAACTGATTTCAGGATTTGCGAATCCAGGGCTCATTTCGTATGATACTCGAATTCAGACGTGTTTCCTACAGCGTGGAATAATGTGACTAGCCAGTGACATTACATAAAAATGCGCTCGCCAAAATCTGGAGAGCGCATTGTTGTCCCTCAAGAGTGTGTTGCAGTGCAGCAGGGTTTATCGCTATTGATATGAGTACCGCCCAACATGCAGCAGGATCTCTCACCCCATTTTGTGCCGGTATGTTTTATGCCTTCTGGCGTCAGCCCTTCCCTATAAACCTGTCCGCGCTGACCTTCAGCGCCAGGCAAACCGCCCGGAGGTCATCCGCATACATCTTTTTCTTCCCACTCATCATCGCACTGAACGTTACGTCGGGTATTCCTGCCGCCTCGGCCACAGCATTCTCTGATAGGCCCTGCTTCTCTATGTATTCGCGCACTCTCTCATAGACGTGCATCAGGAAGTCCTCCCACCAGGTCCAGTTTTACTTGATTTATGGTTATTTTATATCAGTTATTCTGTATTGTCAACAAATTATTCCAGAATTGCTCGAGCGCTCCGTTGACATTTAAAGGTTCTTGACTATACTTGTTTCCGAGGTGATTTTGTGTGAAATACGAGATTGGGGCCCGTCTGAAATCGCTGCGGGAAAAGAGCGGTCTCAGTCAGAAGGAGTTTGCATCGCGCATAGGCGTGAGCAACAGCCGGGTCTCGAACTGGGAGCAGGGTATAAACAGACCCGATGCGGACATTATCTGTGAGATCTGCCGGGTATTGCAGATCTCTGCCGACGAGCTGCTGGATATACATCAGAGTTACGAGGAGCTCACAGAGGCTGAGCACCAAATAATAATCCAATATCGCCGTAAGCCAGAGCTCCAAAAGGCCGTGCGCATACTGCTTGGAATAGAATAAAAGCGGTATAAAATAAAGCGAGGCACCATCCATAATTTGGACGGTGCCTCGCCGAATTCATATTTGGTTCAGCTTATCTCTTGTTGTATTCCTCGATGGCGATGGCCAGGACGTCCATGGCGCGCTCGAGGTCGGCCTGCTTGAGGACGTAGGCGAGGCGGGCCTCGTTCACGCCCTTGCCGGGGGTGGCGTAGAAGCCCTCGCCCGGGGTGACCATGACGGTGTCGCCGTCGGTGTTGAACTCCTCAAGGAGCCACTGCTGGAACTTGTCAGTGTTGTCGACCGGCAGCTTGACCATGAAGTAGAATGCGCCCTCCGGCTGCTCGCACACCACGCCGGGGATGCTCATGAGCTTCTTCATGGCGGTGTCGCGGCGGCGCTTGTACTCGTCGCGGACGGACTTGAAGTACTCCGGCTGCACGGAGTAGAGCGCGGCGGCGCCGACCTGGTCGAGCGTTGCAACGCAAAGGCGGGTCTGGCAGATCTTCATGGCCTCGGTCATGAAGGCCTTGTTGCGGGAGACCAGCGCGCCGACGCGGGCGCCGCAGGCGGAAAAGCGCTTGGAGACGGAATCGATGACGATCACGTTCTCGTGAGTGTCGGCAAACTCCAGCATGCTGGTCATCTCCTCGCCGCCGTAGACGAACTCGCGGTAGACCTCGTCGCTGATGACGTAGAGGCCGTGCTCCTTGGCGATGTCGGCGATGACGCGCATCTCGGCGCGGGAGAGGACGTAGCCCGTGGGGTTGCCGGGGTTGGTCATGAGTATGCCGCGGGTGTGCTCGTTTATGAGGGGCTCGATGCGCTCGCGCACGGCGTAGCGGAATCCCTCCTCGGCGAAGGTGGGGATGGGGCGGATGGTGGCGCCCGTAATCTGGGTGAAGGTGCTGTAGTTGGGGTAGAACGGCTCCGGAGCCAGCAGCTCGTCCCCGTCCTCGAGGATGCAGGTGAGGGCGATCCACAGCGCCTCGCTGCCGCCCGCGGTGGCGAGGATGTCGCCCGGCTCAAGGTCGAGGCCTATGCGGGTATAGTAGTCGTGCACGGCCTTGAGGTAGACGGGCACACCGCCGGAGGGTGCGTATTCGAGCACGGGGCTCTTGAACTCACGAACGGCGTTGAAAAATTCGACAGGTGTCTCGATATCCGGCTGACCGATGTTGAGCGGGTAGATCTTGATCCCACGCGCTCGCGCGGCGTCTGCATACGGGGCGTATTTCCTTATTGGCGACAGCTCACATTTTTGGATTTTGGACGATAATTTCATGCTATCCCTCCTCAGACGCTTTCATTCTCTTTTGCTTTAAAAGGAAACTTAACTTGAGTAAATTATACTACCGCCCCGCGCAAATCGCAACAACGTTAATTCTTCGGCATACCCCCCGGCATAGCGCGGACGGGCGGGGCATAGGATGTACAAAACCATTTCCGCGGGGGGTATGTGCATGAACAACACGGTA
>CAUAHS010000119.1 GCA_958428885.1 uncultured Eubacteriales bacterium | reverse complement strand
TGTGGACCATGACGAGCCCTTTTCGCCCGAATCCCGGTATCTCGGCTGCCCTATTCCCGACGCTCCGGCGGAGCTCTGCGCCGCCGCCTCGCCAGCGACCTATGCCGGGCCGGATATGTGCCCGATGTATGTGCAGCACGGCACTCGCGACAGACTGGTGCCTTTTGAGCAGTCCGTCGAATTCGTACAGGCACTGCGTGCCAAAGGCCTCGGCGGACGGGTGAACTTTGAGAGGCTGGAGGGCGCAGATCACGAGGACAAGCTGTTTTTCACTGATGAGAATCTAGGAAAGGTGCGGGCCTTTCTGGAGTCTGTTATGGGGGAGGAGGAATAGTTATGCGCAAAAAATCCATCGCCCTGGTGCTGGCGCTGGGCCTGATCCTGAGCCTTGCCGCCTGCGGCGCCGAGCCCGCAGAGCCCACACCCGAGCCAACGCCGGAGGCTCAGGCACTGCCTGTCGGCAGCTACGCCTTCACCGAGTCAGCTATGGGCGGAGCCTTCACCGTGGAGTGGGAGCTGGAACTGCGTGAGGATGGCACCTATACCATCATAGAGCACAACCCCTTCATGGGCGACCTCACCTATGAGGGCGAATATACGGTGGACAGCGGCGTCGTGACGACCCTGCCGTTTGAGGGCGACCCGCCGCAGGCCGAATTCTTCGAGCCCGACAAGAGCTGCAAGTGGACGCTGGACGGCGACAGCTGCATGCCCGTAAACTACTCTGAAGGTGATGCATCGAGCGCCGAGGGCGATGAAAACGGCCTTACCAGCGTTGCATATGCCTCCCAGTCCGACTCCCAGGTCTGCGACATTCATCTTCCGGAGGGCGAGGGGCCGTTCCCGGTAATCGTGCTCGTGCACGGCGGCGGCTTTCTCTTTGGGGATCAGGCCATGCCCATAATCCAGCCTGTGATCGAGGCCGGCGTGAATGCCGGCTGGGCCGTAGTCAGCGTGGACTACCGCAAATCCGGCGAGGCTGCCTTCCCCGCAGCTCTGGCCGACGTCAAAGCCGCAGTGCGCTTTGTGAGGGCAAATGCGGAACAGTACGGCCTTGACCCGGAGCGCATCGCCATCTGGGGCGAGTCCGCCGGCGCCTACCTGGCGCTCATGACCGCCCTAACTCCCGAAGTCGCGGAACTCAACGGCGACGTTGACGACAATCTTGAATATTCGTCCGCCGTTTCGGCCCTCGTTGACTTCTATGGACCCGTCGAGTTCTACACGATGGATGCGGAGTACGCAGCGCTCGGCAGGGAGGACACGAACTTCGGCACCGCCGATTCCTTTGAGAGCAAGTTTCTCGGTTTCCCGCTCGGCGACGACGAGGCGGCCGCATACAAGGCCTATTGGGGCAGTTACACCGACAGCTTGCCGGACGGTTTTGCGCTCAAGGCCTGGATACAGGTCGGCGACGCGGACCAGAACGTGCCTTACACGCAGTCCGTGAATTTTGCGGAACGCCTGTCCGGGCTTCTGGGCGAGGAAAACGTGAATTTCAGCATAATCGAGGGTGCGGCGCACGAGGATGACCTGTTCTACACCGCCGACAATCTCTCCGCCGTCCTTGATTTTCTTGACGGCGCCGTAAACGCCTGAAAAGAGATGTGATATGAAGGAGCTTATCAAAATCACGAACCCCGGCGGCGGACTGGATACCTGCCGTGACAGCTGGTTTTTTGACCGTGAGCACGACTGCTGGTGCCTTGAGGACGTGCTGTATACGCAAAAAGCTGCTGTGCCGAAGTTCCAGCGGCTGAGTATCTTTGTCCCGGCGCCGTACATGTCCGCACCCGGCGTTATTGCTCCCGGCGGGAGCTTCGGGAAGTACACCTCCGCCACGGTGCCCGTGGTGTTTGAGAACAATTCCGCCGGATATATGCAGATGCCTCACACCTGGCTGGGCGGGCCAAGGTGCTATGCGGAGCAGTACCTCAAGCGCGGCTTTGTGTACGTCAGCTGTGGCTGCCGAGGACGTGAATCCCGTGATTCAGGCGGCCGCCCAGTGGGCAAGTCCCCCGCCGCACTTGTGGACCTTAAAACCGCCATACGCTTTCTCCGACACAACAGGACCGAGCTTCCCGGCGACTGGGACAGAGTCATCTCCACCGGCTGGAGCGCGGGAGGCGCAATGAGCACGCTGCTGGCCGTATCTGGCGACAATGCGGTGTTCAACAAGTATCTCGAGGACAACGGAGCATTTATGGGTGAGAGCGACGCGGTATATGCCGCCCAGATCTACTGCCCGATAATAGACCTCCAGCATGCGGACCTGGCCTATGAGTGGCTGTTTCGCGCCGACAAAACCTGCGAGGATTCGCCCGCCGGACCTTCGGAGACGATGACTCCCTTCAAGGAGGCTCTTTCCGCCAGGCTCTCGGCAAGATATGTGGACTACTTCAATGCTCTCGGCCTGCACGCCCCGGACACGGGAGAGGCGCTGACTATAGGGGAGGACGGGCGCAGCGGAAGCGCATACACCTGCCTCATGTCGGAGCTTGAGGCCTCGGCCTCGGACTTTCTACGGAGGCTCGGGGAGGGCGCACTCGAGCTGAAATGCTCCGTGGACGACTATCTAGACGGACGCTATACCGAACTCGCCCCCGCTCCGCCTCCGCCGCTGCCGCCGGACGCTCCGCCTCCGCCGAGCCTGGGCGATCTGGTCTCACGCCCGCCTGAGGGCATGCCTGCGCCCAGGTTTGAGCCGCCCATGATGCCCGTAAAGGGCGATTCCAAGCGCAGCTGGCTCAGCTGGGACGGGGAGAGAGCGCACATCACCTGCCTTGACGACTATGTTCTAGGCCATCGCCGCCGCATGAAGCCCTGCACCAGCTTTGACAAGCTCAGCGCCGACAGCGGCGAAAATGAGGAGTTTGGCTCCCCTGAGCACGATTTTCTTCACTTCAGTCCCGATGTGGCCGATGAACTTGCCGCGATGTCGTCAGTCTGGCCTGAGGCTGCGGCATTTGCAGCAGAGTACAGGCGAGATCTGGCCGAACCGGGTCTTGAAGAGCGGGTCAGGCTCATTGACCCGTACAGCTTCATAGGCAGACCCGGCAGCACTCAGGCCGAGCACTTCCGCATAAGGGTCGGCGCCCGCGATGCGGATACAGCTCCGATCATCGGCCTTACCCTGGCTCTGACACTTCAAAACAACGGCAAGGACACCGATTACGCCCTTGTCTGGGACCAACCGCACAGTGAGGCTGACTACCCCGGTGAGGTCTGCGACTGGATAGATAGTATTTGCTAACCGAAAACGCAAAAGACAGGGACGCCTTGCAGGCGTCCCTGTACGTATTTCCTGGTATTACTTGTCGAAGGCGGGGTTGATGGCGTACACGTTCTTCTGGTCGAGCTTCTCGGAAGCAAGGCGCAGAGCCTCGCCGAAGCGCTGATAGTGGATGACCTCCCGCTCGCGCAGGAAGCGGATGATGTCGCTGACGTCGGGGTCGTCGCACAGGCGCAGAATGTTGTCATAGGTGACGCGAGCTTTCTGCTCGGCGGCCATGTCCTCGGTGAGATCGGCGAGGACGTCGCCCTTGACGCCGATACCGGCAGCGTTCCAGGGCGCTCCTGAGGCGGCGGTGGGGTAGACGCCCGCGGTGTGGTCCACGAAATATGCGTCGTAGCCGGCCTTTTTGATCTGCTCCGGCGTCATGTCGCGCGTGAGCTGGTGGACTATGGCGCCGATCATCTCAAGATGGCCCAGCTCCTCGGTGCCGATGTCGGTCAGCAGCCCCTTGAGCTCCGGGCTGGGCATGGCATAGCGCTGGCTGAGGTAGCGGATTGACGCCCCCAGCTCGCCGTCCGGTCCGCCGTACTGGCTGATGATGAACTTGGCGAGGGCGGGGTTGGTGTTTTTGATCTTTACGGGGTATTGCAGCTTCTTCTCATATACAAACATGTTCAGCCCTCCTTACTCACATAGTCCCAAGGCCAGGGGTCGTTGAGCCAGGTGTAGCTCTTGGCCGTGGCCAGATCGGAGAGGCTGAGCGGTCCGAAGCGGGCGACGTACTCCTTGCGGCCCTCCTCGTACATCTTCAGGAAGGACTGCAGGGTCTGGAACGCCTGAGTGTCGCTGGAATGTGTATCAAGATAGAGGTTCAGCTCCTCCGTTACAAAGTCGAGCGCCATGAGTTCACGCAGCTCGGTTGTATCGGCGGGCATCTGGTTGACGATGTTCTTGAAGGGCAGATCCAGACCCGGGAACAGCGTACCGCGCGTGAGCGCCTCGCCGCTCTTGTAGGCCGGCTCGCTGCTCTGCTGCGCCGGAATCTGCGCAAGCGCAAGCGGAGCGCATCCGGGCAGACTGCCCTGTTTATAGGTGCAGGTGCCCTGCGTGTTAGTGTTTTCCAATTTCGTTGCCTCCTAAATGTCGTCGCGAGGGCGGAGGCCCTCAAGCCATGTTATGCGCCAACGCACCGAGCCGTGAGGCATGAGAAAAGAGCGCCGCCCGTTTGGGCGGCGCTCAGCTTTGTCTTGGATTTTCCGCTTATTTCGCAAGGACCTTCTTGAGCCTGGCGTAGCGGGGCAGGGAGTTCTCGGTGGCGCGCTCGGGCTCGCCCTGGATGAGGGGCAGAGCGTAGTCGATGAAGTCCTGGGTCACGCCCTTGCCGTCGGGGAGAATCCACTCGGCGGGGACCTTCTTCTCAAAGTTGGCGACACTGGTGAGGGGCACGAGCTTGGGCACGCAGTTGTACTTGCCGTCCACATACTCGCGGGCAAAGGCGACCATCTTGCCGGTCTCGCCGCCGACGGCGGAGAGGACTGCGACTTCGCCGGCCATGAAGGCCTCGTCGACGTCGGTCTTGGAGGCGAGGTGGGCGCCGCAGCGCTGGAGCAGGGAGAGCTCTATGCCGCGGACCTTGGCGCCGGTCTTTTCCTTGACGACGGAGGCAAGCAGGGAAGCAAGACCGCCGAGCTGGGCATGGCCGAAACCGTCGGTAGCGCTGGTCTTGGCCTCGGAGACGAAGGTGCCGTCGGCGTAGTGGATGCCCTCAGAGACGGCAACTATGCAGTTGCCCTTCTCCTTGTAGATGCGGGCGGCTTCGGCGATGAACTTGTCCATGTCGAAGTCCGTCTCAGGCAGGTAGATGAGGTCCGGACCGCAGCCGACGAGGCCGGCGAGGGCGGAGCTGGCGGCGAGCCAGCCGGCGTGGCGGCCCATGATCTCGATTATGACGATCATGCCGGTGTCGTAGACGTGAGCGTCCTTATAAACCTCGGCGCAGGAGGTGGCGATGTACTTCGCCGCGCTGCCGAAGCCGGGGCAGTGGTCGGTGTTGTAGAGGTCGTTGTCTATGGTCTTGGGCACGCCCATGACGCGGCACTCGTAACCGCTCTTCTCCATGAAGCGGCTGATCTTGTCGCAGGTGTCCATGGAGTCGTTGCCGCCGTTGTAGAAGAAGTAGCGGACGTCGTATTTCTTGAATATCTCAAGGATGCGCTTGTAGTCCGTGTCGTCCTTCTCGGGGTCGGCCATCTTGTAGCGGCAGGAGCCGAGTTCGGAGGAGGGGGTATTCATGAGCAGGCTGAGCTCGTAGGCGTCCTCTTCGCCCATGTCGTAGAGCTTGTCCTCGAGCACGCCCTTGATGCCGTGGGCGGCGCCGTAGACCTTGGTTATGCAGTCCGTGTCAAGCGCAGTCCTGATGACGCCGTAGGCGCTGGAGTTGATGACGGAGGTCGGACCTCCCGACTGGCCTATGACACAGGCTCCCCTGAGCGTTTTTTCCATACTGTTACCTCCAAATTCTTAAAAAGGTGTTATTGATTATATCACACGTTTGGGATATAATAAATAAGCAATAGCATAAATTTACCGCTGACAAAGGAGATAATTTTTATGAGCCTCGTAACATCCAAGGAAATGTTCCGCAAAGCCTACGACGGTGGGTACGCCATTGGCGCGTTCAACGTGAATAACATGGAGATCGTCCAGGGCATCACCGAAGCCGCCGCTGAGCTGCGTGCACCGCTCATCCTCCAGGTCTCCAAGGGCGCTCGCGCCTACGCGAATCATACTTACCTCATGAAGCTCGTTGAGGCCGCTGTTATCGAGACCAACCTGCCCATCTGCCTGCACCTCGACCACGGCGACAGCTTTGAGCTCTGCAAGAGCTGCATCGACGGCGGCTTCACCTCTGTTATGATAGACGCCAGCTCCAAGCCCTTT
>CAUAHS010000118.1 GCA_958428885.1 uncultured Eubacteriales bacterium | reverse complement strand
TGTGCGGCTATGACGTTATGTTCCTCACCGGCACGGACGAGCACGGCCAGAAGATCGAGGAAAAGGCCAAAGCCGCGGGCGTCACCCCGCAGCAGTTCGTGGACAACATCGTGGAGGGCAAGGGCGGCATCCTCGACCTCTGGAAGCTCATGAACATCTCCAATGACCGCTTCATCCGCACCACTGACGACTACCACGTCGAGGCCGTACAGCGCATCTTCAAGAAGATGTACGATAACGGCGATATATACAAAGGCAAGTATTCCGGCATGTACTGCACCCCCTGCGAGAGCTTCTGGACCGAGAGCCAGCTCGTGGACGGCAAGTGCCCGGACTGCGGCCGGGAGGTCAAGTACGCCGAGGAGGAGGCCTATTTCTTCCGCCTCTCCAAGTACGCCGACAAGGTGCGTGAGCTGCTGCTCTCCGGCACCTTCCTGGAGCCCGCCAGCCGCGTCAACGAGATGATAAAGAACTTCATCGACCCCGGCCTGGAGGACCTCTGCGTCTCCCGCACCAGCTTCAAGTGGGGCATCCCCGTGGACTTTGACCCGGGCCACGTCGTCTACGTCTGGGTGGACGCGCTCTTCAACTACCTCACCGCCCTCGGCTATATGAACGACAAGCGCGACGGCAAGGAGAAGTACTGGCCCGCCGACGTCCACATGGTCGGCAAGGAGATAGTCCGCTTCCACTCCATAATCTGGCCCGCCATGCTCATGAGCGTGGGCGAGCCGCTGCCCAAGAAGGTCTTCGGCCACGGCTGGCTGCTGCTCGGCGGCGGCAAAATGTCGAAGTCCAAGGGCAACGTCGTCGACCCCTATATCCTTGCGGAGCGCTTCGGCGTGGACGCGCTCAGGTACTTCCTGATGCGCGAGTTCCCCCTCGGCTCGGACGGCAACTTCTCCAACGAGCTGCTCATCGCCCGCATAAACTCCGACCTCGCCAACGACTACGGCAACCTCCTCTCCCGCACCGTCGCCATGGTGCTCAAGTACTTTGACGGCACTCTGCCCACCGAGCGCGAGGAAGGTCCCGAGGACGCCGAGCTCATCGCCATGGCCTCGTCCCTGCGCGGCAAGTACGAGAAGCTCATGGACAACTTCGGCACCCAGGGTGCGCTGGAGGAGGTATTCCGCGTCATCTCCCGCGCCAACAAGTATATAGACGAGACCGCCCCCTGGACCCTCGCCAAGGACGAAGCCAAGCGCGCTCGCCTCGCCTCCGTCATGTACAACCTGCTCGAGAGCCTGCGCATCTGCACCAGCCTGCTCGTGCCCTTCATGCCGGAGAGCTGCGAGAAGGCCTTTGCCCAGATCGGCGCCAAGGGCGAGGAGACCACTTGGGACAAGGCCGCCGTCTGGGGCGTCCTGCCCGCGGACGTCACCGTCACCAAGGGCGACACCCTCTTCCCGCGCATAGACATGAACAAGGAGCTCGCCGAGCTCGAAAAGCTCGAGGAGGAGGCCCGCAAGG
This sequence comes from uncultured Eubacteriales bacterium, assembly GCA_958428885.1. GTDB lineage: Bacteria > Bacillota > Clostridia > Oscillospirales > Oscillospiraceae > Scatomorpha. Next base: position 4,721 of record CAUAHS010000118.1, on the reverse strand, counting down.
CGGCTCTGCCCCCTGTCGAGATCGAGCCCCAGACCGCCGAGACCGTGGACTTCGACACCTTCGCCAAGAGCGACTTCCGCGCCGTCAAGGTCAAGAGCTGCGAGGCCGTGAAGAAGAGCGACAAGCTCCTCAAGTTCATCCTCGACGACGGCACCGGCACGGACCGCCAGATCCTCTCCGGCATCCACAAGTGGTACCAGCCCGAGGATCTCGTGGGCAAGACCCTCATCGCCATCGTGAACCTGCCCCCGCGCAAGATGATGGGCCTCGAGTCCAACGGCATGCTCATCTCCGCCGTCCACAAGGAGCACGGCGAGGAGGCCGTCCAGCTCATCATGGTGGACGACTCCATCCCCGCGGGCTCCAAGCTCTGCTGAATAACCGGAACGAAATGCACCAGCCTGACGGCTGGTGCATTTTTATCGCGTTGCAAGCCGGACTCGGCTGTGGTAAGATGGGGTAAACTCATCAAAAAGGAGACTTCGCTATGGAATACAGGCGTTTTGGAAATAAGATAGTCGCGCGCATAGACAAAGGCGAGGAGGTCTGCGCCAAGCTGCTGGAGCTGGCCGAGGCCGAGGACATCCGCCTCGCGTCCGTGAGCGGCATCGGTGCGAGCAACGACGTGACGCTCGGCGTGTTCGACACGCACACCAAGTTCTATAACAAGACCGTCTACAACGCGACAGACTACGAGCTCGGCTCCGTCACCGGCAGCCTCTCCCGCCAGGACGGCAAGCCCTATCTCCACCTCCACGCCGTCATCGGCAGCCCGGTCAAGGGCGAGTGCCACGCGGGCCACCTCAACGCCGCGGTGGTGAGCGCCACCTGCGAGCTGGTCATCGACGTCATCGACGGCGAGGTCGGACGCGAGTTCTCCGACGAGATCGGCCTGAACCTCTTCAAGTTCTGAACCCCAGGAGCCCGGCCCCCCGGGCTCTTTCCATACCCGCCGAAAGGAAAGGAGAAGCGCATGGAATACAGACGCAAAGGCGACAAGATAGTCGCCCGCCTCGACCGCGGCGAGGAGCTGGTCGAAAAGCTCCGTGAGCTGGCGGCGCTCGAGAATATCCGCTTTGCCACCGTCATCGGACACGGACAGAGCAACAGCGTCGAGCTCTACACCTTCAACGACCGCCGCCCCGGCATGCTCAGCCGAAAGAAGCCGGGTCCCGTCGCAGAGTATGCGGAGATGTGGTATCTGGCGGAAAAGGAGGACTACGTCATGTCCTCAATCACCGGCTTCGTGCTTGGACCCGATACAGTGGACCTCACCGTGGCAATAAGCACCCCGTGCGCATCTGAATACGAATTCCTTGACTCGCCCAACAAGAACTCGGGAAGATGCTGGGCGGGGCATGTGAAGTCCGCCAAGGTGAGCACCTCCTGCACCCTCGTCCTCGAGCTCATCGACCTCGACGCGCACCTGACGCGCCCGGATGAGCTGGGCTACGACGTGCTGGAGTTCGACTCATGAGGCGCACTGCCGCCCTCGCCCTGGCGCTCTGCCTGCTGCTGTGCAGCGCCTGCGGCGGGATGGAGGCTGACATAACAACAGCACCCGAGCCCACAGCCACGCCGATGCCGACGCCTAGCCCGTCCCCGACGCCGGAACCGACTCCGACGCCCGAGCCGGGGGACATGGTGTGTGTAGTTGACATAATACCAGACATCCGCCTTGACATCCGCTACGCCGCGGCGGAGAATTTCACGGGCGAGGTCATCTATGAGAGCGCGGAGGCGTATCTGCGCCGGGGAACTGCGGAAAAGCTCTCAAAAGTGCAGGATGAGCTGAAGGAACTGGGATATTCGCTCACTATCTGGGACGCCTGGCGGCCTGTCGCGGCGCAGTTTGCGCTCTGGCGCGCCTGCCCCGACGCGCGCTATGTGGCGGACCCCTTCAACGGTTTTTCCGGCCACTGCCGGGGAAATACGATTGACATAACAATTACGACCCTCGACGGCGAGCCTGTTGAGCTGCCCTCGGGCTTTGACGACTTCTCCGCCCTCGCTGACCGCGATTACTCCGACGTCTCCGAGGCCGCCGCGGCAAACGCTCGGCTTCTTGAGGACGCGATGACCCGCGCGGGCTTCACCGGCTACTCCGCCGAGTGGTGGCATTACACGGACACCGACGCCTACGACGTGGTGGAGGCCCTCGAGCCCCTGCCCATGGCCGAGGCGGACTGCGAGGAGTTCATCTCCCTCCGTTCGGCCCCCGACGTCGGCGCCGAAGCCCTTTCCACGGCTCCCGCCGGGGCGGAGCTGTACGTCCTCGACGAGGTGGGAGAGTTCTCGCTCGTCCGTTACGGCGAGCAATACGGCTACGCCCTGACGGCGTATCTGCGGCCGGTGGGATAGAGTGGAAGATCGGCAGGAAACAAAGAGGGAAACCCCTTGATAGGGTTTCCCCCTTAGACCCCCTTCCTGATCTTTAATAAGCAAGAAGGGGGTTCCGCGCTCTGCGGAGCGCGGCCAGAGGCTTTGCCTCTGGACTCCACCGCCTTTGAAAAGGCGGGCGAAACTTTCAAACGCGCTTTGCGCAGCGGGGCGTGGGGAGGTATGTATGAAGATCATCTGTTTTGGGGACTCGAACACCTGGGGCTACGACCCGCGCTCATATCTCGGCGAGCGCTACCCCAAAGACGTGCGCTGGACGGGCCTGCTCTCGGCTCTGCCGGGGCTCGAGGTCGTCAACTGCGGCGTCAACGGCCGCACCATCCCCAACACCCCCGCGCGCGTCAGCGCCGCCTGCGCCGAGCTGGGTCGATATCTCCCCGCCGACGTCCTTCTCGTCATGCTCGGCGGCAACGACCTCCTCTGCAGCCCCGGCTTCCGCGCCGAGAACGTCGCAGAGCGCATGGAGCGCTTCCTGAGAGACGCAGTTCCGCGCCTCGAGCCGGGGCGCACGCTGCTTGTCTCGCCCCCACCCATGCGTCCCGGCGCCTGGGTCGCCGAGGAGCGGCTCGTCACGGAGTCTGCACGCCTCGGCGGGTGCCTAGCGCGGACGGCGGAGACGCTCGGTCTGGAGTTTGCGGACGCCGCTGCCTGGGCGCCGGGGCTCTGCTTTGACGGCGTGCACCTCGATGAGGCGGGGCACCGGGCCGTTTTCGAGGGCGTCAGGCAGATACTGGGGCTTTGAGGGCGGGAGTGCGACAAATCCGCTCTTTATTTTCGCCGCCGGGCGTGGTATACTATATTGCCATTATCTTAAGGAGGTAAGCGCATGGGCGAGAACTATATAACCTGCAAGGATGAAAAGGGCAGCATCAACATCTCCGAGGATGTCCTCGTTTCGATGGTGCGCGCTGCCGTGAATGAGATAGACGGCGTGGCTTCCCTGGTGAACAACGCCGGGGCAGAGCTGGCCGAACTTCTGGGCATCAAGTCCCCCGGCAAGGGCGTCAAGGTACAGATAAACGACGGCGTCATCACCGTCGACGTCATCATCATGGTCCGCTACGGCTCCAACGTCGTCAGCGTCGCCAAGCAGGTGCAGGACACCGTCACCGGCGCCGTCGAGTCCATGACCGGCATGGGCGCCCCGGTCGTGAACGTCCACGTCTCGGGCGTGGCCTTTGACAAATGACCAGGACGAAGGCCAGAGAACTGGCGATACGGCTCATATATGCCCAGGGCGCCTCGGGCGAGCAGCCCGAGGACCTGCTCGGCGGATTTTTTGAGGACGAGCACTTTGCGACTCTCGCGGGCGAGGACGAGCTCTTCGGCAAGAAGCCGGACGAGGAGAGCCTCGGCTACATACGCACGCTTGTCTCCCTCTGCGCGGCAAACCGCGGGGAGATAGACTCATACATCGAGAGATATGCCATCGGCTGGCGGCCGGAGCGCATAACGCGCACAGCGGCGGCCGTGCTCCGCTGCGCCCTGGCGGAGCTGCTGTACGTGGAGGACGTCCCGCCCTCCGCCGTCATAAACGAGGCCGTGGAGCTTGCCAAGAACTATGAGGAGCCGGAGACGGTCGCCTTCATAAACGGCGTCCTCGGCGGTTTCATGCGTGGTGAGCGCTCCGCCGCGCCGGAGGAGTCATGACCGAACGTGAGCCGCTGAGCGTATCGGAGCTCAACGCCCGCATAAAGGGCCTCATAGAGTCCGATCCCGTGCTCGGCTCCGTCTATGTCCGGGGCGAGCTCTCGAACTACAAGGTCTACCCCTCGGGCCACCACTATTTCACGCTCAAGGACGCGGAATCCAGCCTGCGCTGCGTGATGTTCCGCTCGGCTGCCTCGAAGCTCCGCTTCCGGCCGGAGAGCGGCATGCGCGTCACGGCCTTTGGCCGTGTCGCCGTCTACCCGCGCGACGGGGCCTATCAGCTCTATTGCGAGGGCCTGATGCCGGAGGGCGCGGGCGATCTGCAGGTGGCCTATGAGCAGCTCAAGGCCAAGCTGGCCGCCGAGGGGCTCTTCGACCCCGCGCACAAAAAGCCCATCCCGCGCTATCCGGAGCGCATCGCCGTCATCACGTCCTCTGCCGGAGCCGCGGTGCACGACATCATCCGCGTGCTGCGCAAGCGCTGGCCTGTGGCGAAGGTGGTGCTCCTGCCCGTGCGCGTGCAGGGCGTGGAGGCTCCGCCGGAGATCGCCGGCGCCCTGCGCTATGCCAACAAATACCGCGTTGCGGACGTCATAATAACCGGTCGAGGCGGCGGCTCCATAGAGGACCTCTGGGCCTTCAACGACGAGCGCGTTGCCCGCGCCATTTAC
>CAUAHS010000117.1 GCA_958428885.1 uncultured Eubacteriales bacterium | reverse complement strand
CAGCGTGCCGTCGTCGGCTATGGCGGTGACCTCGGCTATCTCGAGCGCGTCGTCCTCGGCGGGCTCTTCGGCGGGGTCGGTCTCATCGGGCGTCTCGCTCCCGGCGTCGTCGGTTACGGCGGGAGTATCGCTCTCGGCGGGGTCGGTGGCGGCGGTCGAGTCGTCTTTGCCGGTGGAGCAGGCGCTCAGCAGGCCCAGGCAGAGTATCAGCGCCAGGGCAAGGGCTGTAAACTTCATGTGCTTTTTCATAATGTGTCCTCCTTGAGTCTATGCGAAGGTTTGTGCGTACACGGGGCATCCGCCCCGTTATCGAGATACTAGCATCCGTATATGAAATTTTCACAAACAAAGTGTTAATAAACAGCCCGGGCCGTTTCAGGTTCATTTAATGCACGCGCTCCTGGTCCGCTGCGCCGCGGCGGCGCTGTCTGAGCGCCGGATTCAAAGCACTTTGTTGTATACATTTTATTTACTATTGTCTATTTTCTCTCATATAGCAATTTGTCGTTGAAATATTTCGTGCAATTTGTTATAGTAATTTTGATTTGGATTGCATTGGCATTATCAACAACACATAATTTTACAGCAGGTGTTTATTGGCATGGACAAAAGAATAGCAGAGGAAATCCGCAGGTTCAACAGGTTTTACATGGACACGGTCAGCTTTTTCGACCTGCATTCAATACATCCGAGCATGTCGGATTTTGAATGCCGCATCCTCTACGAGATAAGAGAGAAATCGGACATAACGGCCAAGGAGCTCTCGGACGCACTGCACATAGACAGAGGTTACATGAGCAGGACGCTTGCAAAGCTAGAAAAGACCGGCTGCATAGTGAGGAATGAATCCGACATAGACAGGCGCCGCAAACACATGCGGCTTACCAAGAAAGGCAGAGACGTCGTCGAGCTCTCCATCGAAAACGCTAACAATAATACCCAGACACAATTCGGTTACCTCTCCGAAGAGGACATAGACAAGGTCATAGGCGCGATGCAGCTCATTGAAGAAATAATGTTGTCCAACAAGAGCAAAGAGACCTCACCTGCCCCGGAGTCCAACTGAATACGGCCGATTTGTTCCGCTCCCCTGTTTTCAGGGGAGCATTTTTTTGCCTTTTATTCTTAAATTTTGTCAAAAGTCATAAAAATGGCCAAGAAAAATGTATTTGTCAACCGAATAACACGATTCAATGCACAAAATTAGTTGACAAAAGCAACTAATTTTGCTATCCTGTCCACATGCAGCGAAAACTAATCTTCAGGAGGGGTTGTTGTATGCAAGAGTATGTCATCACAGAGCAGGATTTTGCGAAATGGTGCTCAATTCCAGTTGATGAGCTGGCGAGTATCCCCGGCAAGAAGATGGACATACACATTCACGATGAGAAAAAGGACGTCTTTCTCGAGGCCGCCGACATGATGGCAGACGAGGTCATTGCCAACAATCTCGCCGGCAAGCCCACCAGATGGGTGCTCGCCACCGGCCCCAACGAGCAGTTCGACCGCTTCATCGAGCGCGTGAACACCGAGCGCATCAGCCTCAAGAACGTCTACGTCTTTACAATGGACGCTCCGCTCGACTGGGAGGGCAGGCTCTATCCCGAGACCAACTTCCGCTTCAACGTCAAAAGGAAGATGGAAAAGTGGTTCTATGAGCCCGTTGATGAGGAACTGAGGGTGCCCGAGGACCACCGTTTCTACCCCGACCCGTTTGATCCAGACCGCATAGACAACAAGATCGACGAGCTCGGCGGCATCGACACCGTTTTCGGCGGCGTAGGCTGCAAGGGACTTGTGGCCGCCTGTGAGGACCCCAGGGGCCGCTGCTTCCGCATAACCGTCGACGAGTACGCCAAGTCCAAGACCAGGGTCGTCTGGTCGAATGACGACACCACCGTCGCCTACGCCGAGCGCAGCTTCGGCGGCTGCTACGACGCTCTGCCGCCCATGATGGTCACCATCGGCATGAAGTCCATGCTCCAGGCCAAGAGAGCGGTTTTCATGATAACCACCGGCTCGTGGAAGCAGACCGTCATCCGCGTCTGCCTGTTCAGCGAACCCACGGTAGAGTACCCAGTAACTCTGTTCCCCGCCTATGTGCCCGAGTGCATCATCTGCTGCGACAGAAAGACGGCGGACCACACCATATCCCACAACCCGTATCAGAAAGACCTGTTCTGGTGATAGGCGATGGCAGACAGCAAAATAAAGGTCACCGTCGTATACACGCACAACGTGAGCCGGGCAATTCGTGTTCACGAGCTGCCCCGGCCCGGCGAGACGGTCCGCTCCATCGGTTACAGCGAGGGCATTGACGGCGCCAAGGGCACGGACGTTGCTGTCGCCCTGGGCCGGCTCGGGGTCCCCACGGCGCTCATTGCAAATGTCCGCCGCGGCGACTGGATCGAGCAGGGGCACGTCATTCTCAGTGAGGCCGGCGTGGACGACAGGTTCATCACAGAATACGACGACCCCTCCTATTCCAGGGGCGCCATGTTCATAGACGATCACGGCAACAACATGATAGTCCTGAGCAGCGGCAGGCAGCAGTTCCCTCGGGAGCTCATGGAGTCGGCCCTGGACGCTTACCCTGACGCTGAATATTGCGTGACCGGCCACGAGCTCGGAGAAGAGGGCGTGAGAGACGCGGTGCTCTCAGCCAGCAGCCGCGGGTTGAAGGTGATCATAAACCCCTCCCCTGTTCCGGACTCGATCCCCGACTACTGGGACAAGGCATATATCATCGTTCTGAACGAGCATGAGCTCATCCGCCTTCTGGGCGACGACAGCAGCGCGGTCTCCGGCGAAAAGGTCAGAGACTCGCTCGTTCGCTTTACCGCGCTAAGCGGATGCAGTGCGGTCGTGCTGACTCTCGGCGAGAAGGGCTATATGCTCTACGACGGAAGCGGCTTTGCGTCCGGTGAAGGGACCGTCGTGGAGAACGTAATTGACACCAGCGGCGCCGGAGACGGCTTCCTTGCCGCTATGACGGCAGCTCTTGCAAAGGGCATGTCTCTGGCCGACGCCTGTGCCTGGGCGAACCGGTATTCTTCCATAGGCATCCAGAGAGAGGGTACCATAACCTGCTATCCCACGCTTGAGGAAGCCGAGGCGGTCGCCGGGCCTCTGGGCGGGCGGTGAGCCATGAAGAGCGATATTCACGGCATAATGCTCGACCATATCGCCGAGGAACCCGGACTCATTCGCGGGCTTCTCGACGCCAGGGCATCGGTCACTGCGGATTTTTGCCGTATCTTCCTTGAAAACAACATAAGGCGAGTATATTTCAGCGGCTCCGGCTCTCCTGCCAACGCCTGCGAGGTGCTGCGCTATTTCTGTGAGAAGCTGCTGAGCGTTGAGGCCGGCTGCATAGTTCCAACGGTGTTCAACCGGCATCTGGACTTCAACCTCCGCGATTACAGGCCCGACGAGACACTTCTCATATGTCCCGCCGAGAGCGGCCGCACGAAGGGCAGTGTTCTTGCGGCCAGGCACGCTGCCGGGCTGGGCATCCACACCGCCTGCTGCACCTTCAATCCGGGAGGAGTGCTCGGGCGCACCTGCGACGTGGTGCTGGCCAAGCCCTCCGGGCAGGAAGTCGCGCTCCCGTCCACAAAGGGGCACGTCGTCGGCATATTCCTGTTCCTGCTCTGCTTCGTCGAGGCGGCGCACGCCGTCGGCAAGCTGAGCGACGCGGAATATGCGCGCTGCATAGAGGACTTTGAACGTCTGCCGGCGGCAATGGAAAGCGCCCGCCGGAGCGCCTCTGACTGGTTCTTGAGATATCAGGACGAGATCATGGACAGCGGAAGCTGCTGGTTCATCGGCTACGGCGCCAACTGCGGCACTGCAAGGGAATGTGCTCTGAAGTTTTTGGAGTGCACGAAACGTCCGGCCTTTGCCTACGAGCTCGAGGAGTTCATGCACGGGCCTCTGGCTGCGGTCAGGAGCACGGACATGCTGTTTTTCCTCTGCGCCGAGGAGGGCGCCGAGCTCGAGCGCATGCTTGAGCTTGCCCGTTTCTGCCGGAGGATAACGTCGCGCTGCGTGACCATCGGCAAAGCCGGCTGCGGCTGCCCTGAAATGCAGCTTGCTTTCGATTCGTGCGGAAGCGAGCTCACGAGCGTGCTGGAGCTTCTGGTGCCGATGCAGGTGCTGGCTTATCACACGGCCGACTGCCTCGGCTACGACCTAACGGTGCACAGCAAGCACTCTGCGGGCAAGGCCATGGAGCTGAGTTTTTCTGACGACATCACTTTTTCGGAGATTTTGAATGGACAATAAAAACAGAGTGGCGCTGGCTATCGACCTGGGCGGCTCTAAATTCATCGTCGGGCTGGTTGACAACAGAGGCAACGTCCTCCAAAGCCACAGGGAGGAATGGAGCGATCCGTCCGATGGCGATGCTGTGACAAAGCAGTTCATGTCGGTCGTCGGTCGTGTACTCGAAAAAAGCGCGCGGTACGAGATTGCGGCCGCAGGGCTGGTGGTCCCCGGTTTTGCCGACACCGACAGTGGTGTGATCGTGTCGATGTCGCTCGGAAGGATGCGGGATTGGCCGGCAGCGGAGATATTCAAACGCGAATTCGGACTGAACGCCTATTTAAATAACGATGCAAAGGCCTGTGCGCTCGCGGAGATGTGGTTCGGCACCTGCCGCGACTGCGATGATTTCATGTACATCACTGCCAGCACCGGCATCGGAGGTGCTTTCGTCCTGGACGGCAAGCTCTACAACGGGGCGTTTGGCCGTGCAGGAGAGGTCGGAAACTCCTTCCTCATGCACAATGGCCGGCCGAACGGCCACGGCAGATTGGGCACACTGGAGATGTACGCCGCCACCGGCGGCATGGCACAGACCTATCTTGAGCTCGGAGGCAAGGCTCCGGCCGGCGGTCAGGCTGTGAACGGACAGTATATAGCCGAGCGAGCCAAGGCCGGAGACAAGGCGGCCTTGAGCACTTTCGAACGTGAAGGACAGTATCTGGGCTCGCTTATTGCCCAGGCGTGCAATTTGCTGGACCTTGAGAGGGTCGTCATCGGAGGCGGCATATCCCTCGCCTACGACCTCTTCAAGGCGCCGCTGGAACGCACGCTTTGGGAGCAGAAATATTGGAGGGACGAAGAATTCTCGGTTGTGCCGACAGTTTTGGGATATGAAGGAGCGCTTGTCGGCGCTGCGACTGTCGCATATCTGGGCATAAGCGAGCCTCTGACCCGTCCAGGCTCACCGGAGCACAAAATGCGTTGATTTGGAGGAATGGACATGTCTAACGAAATTGCAGAAAAGAATCTACTTCTCAAGAATCTCATGCTCTCCCTCGCAGAGCGGAGCGCCTGGGACTACAACAACGAGCTTATAGAGGGCAGCCTCGCCAAGCTGGACCGCAGCGAGCTTGCAAAGTACGAGCACATCTTTTTTGTGGGGCACGGCACCTCTTATGCCACCGCGCTCTGTGCCGCGTCCTGGGGAGCCCACATCGCAAGGCTCAGCAGCCGCGCCGTCGTCGCTTACGAATTCAGGCAGTACGTGGAGGACATAATTCTTGTGCCTGAGAAGAGCCTCGTCGTCGGCATAAGCTGCGGCGGAGAGACCGAAAGTGTGCGTCTCGCGCTCCGCTGCGCCAAAGAGGCCGGCGCCGCAACCATGATAATCTCCGGCGAGGGCGACATAAAGTGCGCCGATTTTGCAGATTTCCGCATCCTCACCGACTCTCACATCGAGAGCCGCTCCGGAACGAAGGCTGCTTCCATATCCCACACCTTCCTCATGGCGGCGGCATTCAAGCTCAGCGTACTCATCGGCAGCGCCAACGGCTCTCTCTCCGACGAGCGCGTGGCCTACTGGAACACCTGCTTTGACGAGATGGTCGGCTCCATGAGCTGCCTGCCCGAGCTCTTCGAGCGCATGAACGATGTGGCGAAGGCCTTTGCCGAAGGCGGATACGACAACTTCGCCGTTCTCGGCGCCGGTCCGAACTTCGGCACCGCTCAGGAGGCGGCGCTCAAGACCTGCGAGTTTGCGTGGAAGTTCTGCGCCTGCGAGGAGCTGGAGGACTTCCAGCACGGGCGCTTCAGAGAGGTCAACGACAACGTCGCCATCCTCATCACCTCCCCCGCCGGCAGAAACTATGCCAAGACCCTCGAAATACTCAACATCTGCTCCAAGGCTGAGCTCGGCGCCTTCGTCGTGACCGACGAGGTCACGGACG
>CAUAHS010000116.1 GCA_958428885.1 uncultured Eubacteriales bacterium | reverse complement strand
CGTACATCGGGTGCACCTCGCGCGTGTACGGCAGCTCCGCCACGCGGTCGAGCTCCTCCCTGGAGAGCGGCATGGCGGGCGGGTTGACAACGAGATAGCGGTCCCCGTGCGCCTGGGCCATGCGCCGCCCGCGCACCGGGTCGTGCTCGGCGTACTCAATGCGTGTCGCCTCGGCGTAGGCGCGCTTGCTCCGGCTGACCTCCTCAAAGGAGGGCAGCATCAGTGCGTCCTCGGGCGCCTCCTTGGCTATGTAGGCAGTGCCGCGGATGTCGTGCAGCTCCGAGATGGGCTTTTTCTTCTTGAGCGCCTTGGCGATCTCGATCGTGGCGTACTCGCCCATGCCGTAGACCAGCAGGTCGGCCTTTGCGTCGAAGATCACGCTGCGGCGGACCTTGTCTTCCCAGTAGTCGTAGTGCGCAAAGCGGCGCAGACTTGCCTCCAGCGAGCCTATCACGATGGGCATGTCCGGCCCGAAGGCCTCCCTCGCGCGGTTGGCGTAGACGATGACGGCCCGGTCCGGGCGCAGGCCCATCTTTTTGCCGGGGGAGTAGAAGTCCTCCCGGCGCTTGTGCTTCGAGGCCGTGTAGTGTGCGACCATGGAGTCCAGGTTGCCCGCGCCAATCATGACGCCCAGCCTCGGCGCACCCATGTCCCGGAAGGCGTCCGCAGAGTGCCAGTCCGGCTGGCAGAGCACCGCCACGCGGTAGCCCTCCGCCTCCAGCACGCGCGCGATGACCGCCGTGCCGAAGCTCGGGTGGTCTATGTATGCGTCCCCGCCCACGACGAGGAAGTCGTACCACCACCAGTCGCGCTCGTGCATCTCCTCGCGCGACACGGGCAGAAAATCGGCCCTGTCTATCACAGCAGTTCACCTCCGTACCAGCCGCTGACGCCGTTGTGCTTTACAAAGTAGCCCCGCGAGGTCGTCTCCACCACGGAGACCTCGTCCCCGGCCTCCAGCGGGAGCACATAGTCCGTGCAGTCGTTGCAGCGGACCTCGCCGCTCTCGCCGTAGAGGTTTTTCGTGAGGATGTCGAGTTCGTAGCCCGTCCGGACGTGGACGCAGCGGGAAAATTCCCGTCCGCGCTCGAGTATGCGCACGATGTTGTCGCCCCAGCGGATGTATATGCTCTTTTTGGAGCCCTTCTGCGCGCTCTTGACACGGCGCACGGGGAAGGGGTCGTAGTGCTCGACCTGAAAGTCCTCGCTGCCGTTATATGGGATGATGAGCGCGTTGAGCTGGCCGTCGTCCTTGAGGACGCAGCCGCCGTCGATGCTGATTATCTTCCGCTCCCGCTCGATTATGGGGTTGGCGCAGACGGTGTCCGTCCCGTAGAGCGTGACAGGCCAGTGTCCGACGATGACCCAGCGGTCGAAGGAGCGGCCCTGACCGAGGAAGTTGTCGTTTTTCATGCACTTCCAGCCGTCCCAGTCCTCGCGCTCGCCCTCCGGCAGGCCGCCGTGGACAAAGACGTAGTGCTCGGTGTCTATGACGTGGGGCAGGCTCTCGAGAAAGCGGAACTCCGGCTCGAAGGCGGCGCCTATGACGCGGCGGAACTCCGCCATGTCCATGCCCTGACCCACGACAAAACCGGCCTCCTGGCACATCTGAGCCAGCAGACCCGGTCCCCAGCCCGCGCTGTCCGAGAGAAGATAGCGCTTGCAGTACTCGTCGGAGGTGGGCGTGTGCCGGTAAATGGCGTCCTGCCAGAAGTCGCAGTTGCCCAGCACGGCGAGGACCCGCCGCTTTGAGGCAAGGCGCATTATGTACCTGAGCGTCTCCAGGCTGTAGCGGCCCTTCTCGAGAATGTCGCCGCAGAACACCAGCGTGTCCTCGTCCCGGAGCGCGAGCCTGGCGAGCAGGCCCTTCAGGTAGGGCAGGTTGCCGTGGACGTCCGAGACGGCGATTATGCGCCCGGTGTCCGGCAGTTTCACTTTTTGAATGACGGCCTGCATCAGTTTTCCCTCTCCATGAGCAGCTGGTCGGAGGCCACACCGCTCTCCGTGCCGAGCTCCCTGAAGCCGAAGCGGCGGTAGAAGTCAATGGCGTGCTGGTTGGTGACGGCGACGTGGAGCCTCACAGCCCGGCGTCCCTTGTCCGCAAAATACGCCGCGGCGCAGCCGATGAGCTGCACGCCGTAGCCCTTGCCGCGGAACTCCGGGCGCAGGTAGAGCAAACTCACCCAGCCGCAGCCCTCGTCCTTGCCGCGCCTGGGGTCGAACTCCAGAACGCCCGCGGGCGTGTCGCCGCTCATGACCTTCAAAAGGCAGTTCCTGTCCTTCGCCGAGTGCGAGCGTGCGCTCGTGAGGTAGACGCTCGGCGTGAAGCCCGCGGACGAGCCGTGGGCGACAGCCCAGGAGTCGGCATAGCAGCGGATGTAAAATTCGGCGTCCGCCTTGTCCCGGGGGTCTAGCGGCTCAAAGCGCAGACTCGTGGGGTCGTCCTTCGTCGTGTCCCGCCACCAGCGCTGCTGCGCAAAGGTGGAGAGCTCCTCGCCCAGATGGCTGTTGTCGTTATAATAGAGGGCCTTTATCCCCGCGCGGTCCACCTGCAGCAGGCTGACCGAGGTGTTGTCCCCGTGCAGCATGGGCTGCCCGTCCCCGCTGTGGATGCCGAGGACGCCCATGAGCAGTATCTTGATGGCCATGCCGTGGGAGACGGCGGCGATGGTGCCGCCCTCGTGCTCGGCGGCCAGCTCGTACATGCAGTCACGCATCCGGCTCTGGACGGCATCAAAGCTCTCGCAGCCGGGCACGTGCCAGCGCTCCGGCTCGTTGTTGAAGAGGTACATCTGCTCCGGCCAGCGGTAGGTGATATTGCCCCAGGGCTGCCCCTCCCAGACGCCCATGTTTATCTCCCGCAGCAGCGGCGTACGCTTGAAGGGGACGTCCCGCCCGCGCAGTATGGCCCCCGCGGTCTCCACCGCGCGGTCCAGGTCGCTGGAGTACACGGCGTCTATCCTGACGTCCTTGAACCGCTCAGCCAGGGCGTCGATCTGGAGTTTGCCCCGGGCGGTTATCTTGCCGTTCCAATGCCCCTGAGCGCGGCGGAAGAGGTTGCCCTCCGCCTCCGCATGGCGTATGAGGTAGATGCTTGTCATTGCGCTTCATCTTCCGTTTCTGTGTTGTGGTTGACCGTGAGTCCCGTGTAAGCTATAATAAACCGATAGCTTTTCCCATCCATATTACAATAAATTCGCGCCGGAAACAAGATTAACAGGGGGCGTGACTTTGAAAGTTATACATCTGATAAGCGGCGGCGACACCGGAGGGGCCAAGACCCACGTCCATTCGCTGCTCAAAAACCTCTCGCGCGGCATGGATATCACGCTCGTCTGTTTCCGGGACGGGCCCTTTGCGCAGGAGGCGGCGGAGCTCGGCATCGAGACGCGCGTGTGCGAGGGCGGCTTTTTCTCCGCGCTCCGGCAGGTGCGCCGCATGATAGCCGAGGAGGGCTTTGACCTTGTGCACACGCACGGCTCGCGCGCCAACCTGGCCGGCGCCATATTGCGCTCGACCTGCGGCCGCCCCGTGGTCAGCACGGTGCACAGCGACTACCGGCTCGACTACATGGGCCGTCCTCTCGCCGCCGCGACATACGGGGTGCTAAACGTCCTCGCGCTCCGGCGCATCAAATACCACGTCGGCGTCTCGGACGCGATGCGGGATCTGCTCATCTCCCGCGGCTTTCCCAGGGAGACGACCTTTGCCATCTACAACGGCCTGGACTTCTCGCGCGAGCCGAAGCGGCATGACCGCACCGCGTTTTGCCAGCGCGTCTGCGCCAACGTCGGGCCGGACAGCATAGTCGTCGGCGCGGCGGCGAGGCTGGACCCGGTCAAGGACCTCGCCACGCTGGTGCGCGGCTTTGCCGAGGCGAGAAAGACCCACCCGGAGCTGCGGCTCATCATCGCGGGCGAGGGCCCGGAGCGTCCGGCGCTCGAGGCTCTGGCCCAGGAGCTTGGCGCGGGCGAGGCCGTCTGCCTCGCCGGCTGGCTGGACGACATGGAGGAGTTTTACTCCGCTCTCGACATAAACACGCTCAGCTCCCTCTCGGAGACCTTCCCCTACGCCATAACCGAGGGCGCGGCATATTCCCTGCCCACCGTGGCCTCCGCCGTCGGCGGTATCCCGCGGCTCATTGAGGACGGCAAGACCGGCTATCTCTTCGCCCCCGGCGACTGGCAAACGCTCGCCGAGAGGCTCTCCGCCCTCGCGGGAGACGCCGGGCTGCGCCGACGTCTGGGGAGCGCCGTACACGAGCGCGCGGCAAGGGAGTTCTCCGTCGAGGCCACCTGCCGGGAGCAGAAAGCCGTGTACGAGGAGATACTCAACCGTGAGGCCAATGGCCGCAGCGGCGTCGTGGTCTGCGGCGCCTACGGCATGGGAAATTCCGGCGACGAGGCCATCCTAGACGCCATCGTGGCGGAGCTGCGCTCCATAGACCCGCTCATGCCCGTGACGGTCATGACCCGCGATCCCGCGGGAGCTTCGGCCCGGCTGGGGCTCACGGCTGTGCACACCTTCAACTTCCCGCGCTTCCTCGCCGTCATGCGGCGCAGGGCGCTCTACATCAACGGCGGCGGCAGCCTCATCCAGGACGTCACCAGCCGCCGGAGCCTCTGGTACTACCTCTTCACACTGCGTGCGGCCAAACGCCTCGGCTGCAAGGTCATGATGTACGGCTGCGGCATCGGCCCGGTGAAGCGCCCGGGCGGCGTCGCAAAGACTCGAAAAGTGCTCAACTCCTGCGTGGACGCTATAACTCTGCGGGAGCCGGACAGCATCGAGGAGCTCGCGCGCTTCGGCGTGACGGAGCCGGAGATAATCCTCGCCTCGGACCCGGCGCTGACCCTGCCTGCCGCTCCGGCGGAGGAGGTCGATGAGGCGCTCAAGGCCGCCGGAGCGTCCCCGGACGGGAAATACATCTGCTTTGCCCTGCGCCTCTGGCCGGGCTTTGACAAAAAAGCGGGCGTCTTTGCCGCCGCTGCGGCGCACGCCTGGGAGAAATACGGCCTCACGGCGGTGTTCCTGCCCATAAACCACCTCGACGACGGCGAAGCCGCCGCCCAGGTCGCGGAAAAGCTCGGAGAGGTGCCTCATGTGCTTTTGCCCGGACCGCTCAGCTCTGCGCTGGCGATAGGTCTCATGTCGCGTATGCAGGTCGTCGTGTCCATGCGGCTGCATGGGCTCATCTTTGCGGCGGGACAGGGCGTACCGCTGGTGGGCGTGAGCTACGACCCGAAAGTGACGGCCTTCCTCCGCTGTGTGGACGGAGGCTGCGTCCCGCTGGAGGGCCTTGAGACCGGCGAGCTCTGCCGCCTGATAGACGAGGCTGCCGCCCGCAGGGGCGACGCCGCCGCGCTCGAGGAGAACGTGCGCAAGCTGCGTGCCATAGAGCACCGCAGTATGGAAACAGCCGCAAGGCTGCTGGGGAAGGAAGTGCAGGAGATATGCTGAACGCCGCCGCACTGGTATCCGGGGACGGAGCCGAGCTGCAATCGCTGCTCGACAGCGTGTTTTTCGGGGAGATAGCGGGCTTTTCGCTTGCCGCCGTGATCTCGACGGAGCGTGGCTCCTTTGCCCTCACCCGTGCCGAGGGCGCACACGTGCCGGGTTACGTGGTCGAGGAGGCCATCTTCCCGAACGGCGCCTCGTTCTCGCTGGCGCTGCTCAACAAGCTGCACGACCTTGACATAGACTTCATAATCCTCGCGGGCTTTGCGCCGAAGCTCTCGGAGGGGCTGGCTCGGGCCTACCGAGGACGTATCGTGGGTGTGCGCTGTGCGCTGAGTCCCGCTTTCGACGATCTGCGTGCTCCGGAGCTCTGCCGGGCTGCCCTGAAACGCGGTGTCCGCTGGACAGGCGCCACGGTATACGCCCCGGACGAGAGCGGCGAGGTGGGCGAGATATTGCTCCAGGCCCCTGTGGAGGTGCTTGAGGGCGACACGCCTGACACCCTGCGCCGCCGCATAATAGAGTCCGCCGGACCGCTGCTTATCAAGGCCATCAAGGCCAAGGCCAAATAAACAGACCCCCGCCCGAATGGGCGGGGGTCTTGCTTTGTACCTTCAACATGTGCGCCGTTCCCCCAACACCCACCCGCCCCCGCCCCAAGTCGGGCGAGGAACGTCCCGTCCACCAACTTGCAGCGCTCACGCGGATGGTGGAGCCGCCAAGGTAAAAAAAAGCGCTTTTCTTTGGCGGCTCGACACCGTTTCTTTGGGCAAGCACCAAAG
>CAUAHS010000115.1 GCA_958428885.1 uncultured Eubacteriales bacterium | reverse complement strand
GCCCTTGGGCAGGAAGAAGGGGAAGCCGGGACCGGCCTCGTTCATCATGAAGAGGCCCAGCTCACGGCCAAGCTTGCGGTGGTCACGCTTCTTCGCCTCTTCAAGACGAGTCAAGTAGGCATCAAGTTCCTCCTTTTTGAGAAAACAGGTGCCGTAAATTCTCTGGAGCATCTTGCGGTTGGAGTCGCCGCGCCAGTAGGCGCCGGTGCAGTTCATCAGCTTGATGGCGTTGCCCTTGATGCGGCCGGTGTTGTCCACGTGGGGGCCGGCGCAGAGGTCGGTGAACTCGCCCTGCCTGTAAAAGCTGATGTGCGCATCGGCAGGCAGGTCCTCGATGAGCTCGACCTTGTAGGGCTCATCCTTCTCCTTCATGAAGGCAATGGCCTCGTCGCGGGGCAGCTCGAAGCGCTCCAGGGGCAGCTTCTCCTTGCAGATCTTGCGCATCTCGGCCTCGAGCTTCTCGAGCACCTCGGGCGTGAAGGTGACGTCGGAATCTATATCGTAGTAGAAGCCGTCATCTATGGACGGGCCGATGGCGAGCTTGCTCTCCGGGTACAGGCGCTTTACGGCCTGGGCGAGGATGTGGCTCGTCGTGTGGCGATAGGTGTCGCGGTATTCCTTGTTTTCAAACGTGTATTTTTTCTCGTCCATGGTCGTTCCTCCTGAAATAAAACACCCCCGCGCCGTTTAAGCGGCACAGGGGTGCGTTTTGATACACACGGTTCCACCCTGAGTTTTACTCTGAGCACGCTTTAACGGGCGCTGTCCGCGCGCGCTTACTCTTCCTTCGGCACGCGGGCTCCGGAGCGGTCCCTGCGCGGTCCGCCGCATGAAGCGCCTTCCAGCCTCGGGACGCTCTCTCTGCACAGCGGCATATTCGGCCCGCACGGCCTCCATCACTGCCTCTAACCGACGAAATAATAGCACTATTATGTTCCCCTGTCAAGGACGTTATTCCCCAATTTCTCCCGGTTATTGCCACATCGTGCGCCGAAAACGCGGGGTTTTGCGCTCTTAAACGTTGAAGCGGAAGAGCGTCACGTCGCCGTCCTTCATGACGTAGTCCTTGCCCTCGGAGCGCACGAGGCCCTTCTCCTTGGCGGCGGCCATGCTGCCGCAGGCTTTGAGGTCTTCGAAGGCGACGATCTCCGCACGGATGAAGCCGCGCTCGAAGTCGGAATGTATCTTACCCGCAGCCTGGGGAGCCTTGGTGCCCTTTTTGATGGTCCATGCCCGGCACTCGTCCGGCCCGCAGGTGAGGAAGGAGATGAGGCCCAGGAGCGCATAGGAGCACTTGATGAGCCGGTCGAGGCCGGACTCCTCCAGGCCCAGCTCCTCGAGGAACATGGCCTTGTCCTCCTCGGGCAGTTCGCCTATCTCCTGCTCTATCTTGGCGCAGATGGGCAGCACCTGGGCGCTCTCGGCGTCGGCGATCTTCTTCACGGCGTTATAATATGCGTTGTTGGCAAGCGAAGTCATGCCGGACTCGTCCATATTCGCGGCGTAGATGACGGGCTTGAGGCTCAGCAGGTCGCAGGTGGAGATGAGCTCCATGTCGTCATCGGAGCAGTCGTAGCTCCTCGCGCTCCTGCCCTCGTTCAGGTGGGCCTGGAGACCCTCGAACACCTCCGCCTCGTGCAGGAACTTCTTGTCCCCGCCCTTTGCGGCCTTCTTCGCCTTGTCTATGCGGCGCTCCACGAGCTCCATGTCGGCCATGATGAGCTCGAGCTCGATTATCTCTATGTCGCGCGCGGGGTCGGCGCCGCCCTCGACGTGGATAATGTTCTCGTCGTCAAAGCAGCGCACGACGTGGACTATCGCGTCCGTGCGGCGTATGTTTTCCAGGAACTTATTGCCCAGGCCCTCGCCCTTGGACGCGCCCTTCACCAGTCCCGCTATGTCCACGAACTCGATCACCGCAGGCGTGTATTTCTTCGGCTGATAGAGTTCCGCGAGAAAGTCCAGCCTCTCGTCCGGCACATTCACCATGCCGACGTTGGGGTCTATCGTGCAGAAGGGGTAATTGGCGCTCTCCGCACCGGCGTTGGTTATGGCGTTGAACAGCGTGCTCTTGCCCACGTTGGGCAGACCCACTATGCCGAGCTTCATATATCATATCTCCCTTGTCTAACAGAGTAATTTCCAATTTGTATCGGAGTATTATACCACAGCCTGACGCCAGTCTCAAGAGCATTATTCGCATCCTGAAAGCGCAACCGGCGGTTGCGAAACTGCAAGGCACAGCTTATTGCTGCGCATCAGCGCCGTATGATACACTATAATCGCAATGAAACACGACAGGAGGAGCCAATGAAACTGAATGAGAAGATATACCTCTGCCGCAAAAGGGCCGCTCTCTCGCAGGATGCGCTTGCCGAACGGCTCGGCGTCTCGCGGCAGGCCATCTCGAAGTGGGAGACGGGCGAGTCCGTGCCGGACACCGGCAAGCTCCTGCCGCTGGCCAACGCTCTGGGCGTGAGCCTGGACTGGCTGCTCAGCGAGGACGGGCCGGACGAAGCGGGCGCAGGAGGCGGATGCGACACCGGAGCCCCCGTCCAGGGAACGGACGGCGCCGACGGTACGGCCAGAACGCAGGCCTTTCGCCAGGGCATAAAGCGCTGGTGCTGGCTGGCCGGAGTGCTGCTTGCAGCATGCGGGGCGTACTTAATATACCAGGCCGCCATGGCCAAGCTGGCGGTGTCTGGTCTGCTGAGCCTTGTAAACATAGACGGCGGGCTGACCGACACCACCGTGCTTGTGAACGGTGTCGAGACGCCCATCGGCGACCTGCTGGCGAACAACCCCGTGTCGGCCATCTCAACGGTCTGGCTGGTCATAGGCATAGTGCTGGTGCTCGCCGGCGCTGTCCTCGCGGTGTTCCTCAAAAAGAAGGTATCAAAGTGAAAAGAGGCGGGAGCGTCGGCTCCCGTCTCTTTTTGTTTATTCTTCGGTTTTGCCTTCCCCGGGCTCGGTGTCCGGCTTGGGTTCCTCGCTCTTGGGCTCAGTCTCGCCCTTCGGCTCGGTCTCCGGCTTGGGCTCTTCGGGAGCGGGTATGGTGGCCGGCTCGTCAAAGGTGTAGCTGATGTGCTTTGCCGGGGGCTCGATGGTGTTGTCGCGGGGCTTGGGCGGGTCCTTCTTCGGCGGCAGCTCGCCGTGGCGGCAGTAGTAGCTGAAGTCCTCGCCGTCCATGCTCTCATTTGCGAGCAGGTACTCGGCTATGCCCTTGAGAATGTCCGCGTGCTCGGTGAGGATGCTCTCGGCCTTGGCGCTCGCCTCGTCGAAGATGTGCTTGACCTCCTCGTCGATGATGGCGGCGGTCTCCTCGGAATAGCTCTTGGTCGTGCCGAAGTCACGGCCGATGAAGATGCTGTGGCCGGAGGAATCGTAGCTGATGGGGCCGAGCCTCTCGCTCATGCCGAACTGCATGACCATCGCGCGGGCGAGGTTAGACGCCTGCTGGATGTCGCCGGAGGCGCCGGTGGAGATGTCGTCGAGGAAGAGTTTCTCGGACACCCTGCCGCCGAGCGAGACTACGATGTTCTCAAAAAGCTCCGAATAGGAGTGGAAATTCTCGAGGTCCTCCTTGGGGCGGAAATAGGTGGCGCCGCCGCTCGGACCGCGGGGGATGATGGTGATATAGTGCACGGGGTCCGTGTGCTCGAGGAACTCGCTCACGACGGCGTGGCCGCCCTCGTGATAGGCGGTGAGCTTCTTTGCACGGTCGCTCATGACCTTGCTCTTCTTCTCCGGGCCCATCTGGACCTTGCGGATGGCCTCCTCGATCTCGTAGGAGGTGATGAAGCGCTTGCCGTTCGAAACGGCCATGAGGGCCGCCTCGTTGAGCAGGTTCTCGAGGTCGGCGCCCGAGAAGCCGGGCGTGCCGCGGGCTATGGAGTTGAGGTCCACGTCGTCCGCGAGCGGCTTGCCCCTGGCGTGGACCTTGAGTATGGCCTCACGCCCCCTGATGTCGGGCAGACCTATATACACGCGGCGGTCGAAGCGGCCGGGGCGGGTCAGAGCGTTGTCGAGGATGTCGTCACGGTTCGTGGCGGCCATGACGATGACGCCCTCGTTGTTCGTGAAGCCGTCCATCTCGACTAGCAGCTGGTTGAGGGTCTGCTCGCGCTCGTCGTGTCCGCCGCCGAGGCCGGAACCGCGCTGGCGGCCGACGGCGTCTATCTCGTCGATGAAGATGATGGCCGGAGCCACCTTCTTGGCCTGGTCGAAGAGGTCTCTCACGCGGGAGGCGCCGACGCCGACATAGAGCTCCACGAAGTCGGAGCCGGATATCGACAGAAACTGCACGCCAGCCTCGCCGGCGACGGCCTTGGCAATGAGGGTCTTGCCGGTGCCCGGAGGGCCGACGAGCAGCACGCCCTTGGGTATGCGTGCGCCCATTTCGGTGTACGCGCGCGGGTTTTTGAGGAAGTTCACGACCTCCTGCAGCTCCGCCTTTTCCTCGTCGCAGCCGGCCACGTCCGCAAACGTGACCTTCTTCTGCTCCTCGCTGCCGAGGCGGGTGCGGGCCTTGCCGAACTTGCCGACGCCCGGTGCGCCGCCGCCTCCGGCCTTGTTCATCATATAATACCAGAGCGCGAACATGCCGCCGATGAGCAGCAGGTACGGGATCATGCTCACCCACCAGGGGGCCACAAAGCCCTCGTCGAGGTCATAGCTCTTGATGATGCCCTCGGCATGCTGCTGCTCTATGAGGTCGCCCATCTGGTAGAGGAAATAGCCCACGTCATAGAGCTCATATCTCACCGTGGCGTCGGGCGAAGTCGGATCCACGCCCCGCTTGGTTATCACGATCTCGGAGCCGGTTATGACAAAGGATTCGACCTCCTCTTTGTTGAAGAGGTCCACAACGTCGGAGTATATGAGCTCCTCCTTCGTGCTCGGGGTGGTCATGGTGTAGACCACGGCGAGGAGAATGATCATGATGAGCACATAAAAACCGAGGTCACGGGCCCGGTTTCTTTGAGGTTTCAACTAATCTTCACATCCTTCGGGTGCTATGCTTTATAAAGACCGCCTCTCAGGCGTATATCTCCGGTTTCAGAATGCCGATATAGGGCAGGTTGCGGTATTTTTCCGCGTAATCGAGGCCGTAGCCCACGACGAAGGCGTCCTCCACCTCAAAGCCGGCGTAATCGGCCCTGATGTCCGCCTTGCGGCGGGAGGGCTTGTCGAGCAGCGTCACGATGGAGATGGACGCGGGCTTGCGCACGGAGAGGTATTGCTTGAGGTAGCTGAGCGTCACGCCGCTGTCGAGGATATCCTCGACGATGATGACGTCCTGCCCGGCTATGTCGCGGGAGAGGTCCTTGTTTATCTTGACCGCGCCGGTGGTCGTGGTCCCGTCGCCGTAGGAGGAGACGGCCATGAAGTCCATCGTGCAGTGCAGGTCCACGCTGCGGATGAGGTCCGCCATGAAGATGAAGCAGCCCTTGAGCACGCCGACAAAGAGCGGCTCCCGACCCGCATAGTCGCTGGAGATCTGCCTGCCCAGCTCCTCCACCCGCGCGTGGATATCCGACTCGGTGAGAAGTATTCTCTCCATATCCTCTCTCATTTTACCTGTCCCCCGACTAAAATGTTTATTTTTTGATGACGTCGATCCGAAGCGCCTTATCACCCGGAGCGGGCTTGACACGCTCCGCCGCGCCGAAGCCGCAGACCGCTATCGGTCCCGCCTCGTCCCGGATGACCGGCACGAGCTCGCGCTCGGCCTGGGTGAGGCGGCGCTCTGCGAAAAGGTCCGAGAGCTTCTTGGTGCAGCCGCGGCTGCAGAGCCTTATCCTGTCACCCGCCGTTCTTGACGTACAGGTTATAGTACCACAGATATTCTCATATTGAAAGAAAAAAGTGTTTAATGAACTGTGAATTTCGCCCGAATAAACTGTAATGGCGCTGTGCAGTATGACCCCGGCCTCAGGTATCTCCGTGTCGCCGCCTATTGCCAGCTCCCGCACGGGCAGGCGCTCCGGAGCCGCTGCGCCGAAAGTGAGCAGTCCCTGCTCGCGCTTCAATCGCAGTCCGGGCAGGTCAAGGAAGCCGAGTCCCGTTCCCCTTGCGAGTTCCAGCGCCGAGGCGACATGCGTCTCCGAAAGCTGAGTGCCCGACGCCATGCGCAGCGCCCGTGAGGACACCGGCTGCGGCAGCTCCGTGAGCTCCCGGCAGGGCAGGCCCTTCGGATTTGCTTCCACGAAGCCCCTCGCCAGTCCCTCGAGGAACTCCTCATCCCGGCGCAGAAGCTCCGCCG
>CAUAHS010000114.1 GCA_958428885.1 uncultured Eubacteriales bacterium | reverse complement strand
CTGATCTTTTGTGAGCATCAGGAGGTTCCGCGCTCTGCGGAGCGCGGGCAGGGGCTCTGCCCCTGCACCCTGCCGCCTTTGAAAAGGCGGGCGAAACTTTCAAACGCGCGCGTTGCGCGCGGGGGGAGCGGAGTCATGCGTCCGCGGTCTTTTTACGGACGGGTATCCACACCTCGTAGGACGTATTCGCCGGGTTCGGGTCGAAGTACACCTCCACGTCCGGGCCCTCGGTGAATTCGTAACCGGAGGTCGGGAGCCAATCCGTCACGATGCACCGCTCCAGCTCCTGTATGGACTCGCCCGTCCCTGCGCCCGGGAAGATCGCCCAGGTGCAGCCTGGGACCGTATACTCCTCCAGCGGCTCCGCCACAGCGGCGGAGGACGCCGCCGCTATGTAATAGCGCCACTCCTCGCCGTCGCCGCAGGCGCTCACGCCGAGCACGCCCCGCGGCTCCCCGTCCATGAGCGCAAGCATCCGCTCCAGACTTCCGTCCTCCACCGCCCCCTGCCACATCTGCGGCACCTCCAGGAAGTTCTGCTCGATCTCTCTGCTCAGCGGATACGACCGCCCGACTATGCGGAAGGCCCCCTTCGTCTCGATGCGGTAGTTCAATTCCTCGACCCCCCTGACCGTAAGTTTGAATCTCAGCGGCGGAAAAGATTTCACGCCCGCCCCATAGCTCCTGAGCGCTGACGGGGCGACGCCGTGTACGCTTTGGAACGCCCTGTTGAACGCCGTCGGCGACGAGTAGCCGTACTTGAGCCCGACGTCTATCACCCTCTCACCGCTTTGAAGGTCCACGGCGGCCATGGACATCCGGCGCCGGCGGATGTACTCCGAGAGCGGCACCCCCGCTATGTAGGCGAACATCCGTTGAAAGTGATACGTCGAGCACAGCGCTATCCTCGCGAGCGCTCCGTAGTCTATGTCCCCTGCGAGGTGCTCCTCTATGTAGTCGATGACTTCGTTGAAGCGGTCTGTCCAGTCCATGTCTTTTCCTCCCTGTGTGGACTATGATACACCCTCCGTCCGGGAAATACCTCGCTTTTCATGCACGAAACGGAGAAACGGCACAGCCGAGGCTGTGCCGTTTCCCTTTTCCGCTCAGGCGGGCTTATTCCTTGAAGTACACGAACCCCGACTGGCTGTTGTCGGGATAGCCTAGGGTCCAGGCTCTGGCGCCGCAGTTGGGGCAGGTCTTGTTGGCGGCGTTGAGCTCGTCTATGTAGGCCTCGGCACGCATGACGTACATGTTCGTCTTTTGCATCCTGCCGCACTTGCCGCAGAACACGATGTAGTTCGCATAGCTGTCGAACACACCGCGTTTCCGGTCCGCGAGCTCGGCCTCGGTCAAGGGACGGGGCTTTATGTTGTCGTTTACGATCATGTTCCGCCTCCTATATGACGTGCTCGCGCTTTTGTTTGTCGTAGTGCTTGTTCAGGAAGGGCAGCACCACGCTGCGCACCAGTTTCATGTCCAGGTTGAAAATGTACACCGTGAACAGCAGCGCCACGACGGCGAAAAGCGCCGCAAGTATCTTCCATATGACCTTCATTGCTTCCCCTCCTTACCAGCCCTCGGAGTCGTCGAAGTCGACGAGCGAGGGGTCCACCGGCTCCTCGTGGAGCACCGTTGTCATGTAGTCGTTGACGACCTTTCTCGCCTCCGCCGTCGGCACCGTGCGGCAGTCCATCAGCGCGTGCGGCATCCACATGATGTGGAACTCGGGGTGCTTGCGGAACTCCTCCTCAAGCAGGCCCTGGCAGCCGGCCATGCCCTTGCAGCCGATGTCGTCGTACATGACGATCATGTCGCAGTTGAACTTCGCCGCGGTCTCAAACATCATCAGGATGTGGCGGTTGCCGCCGACCGTGTGCGTGCGCATCGGCGTGCGGGCGTGCAGGTCCGCAAGGTCGCTCATCATCTCGTCGCGGTTTTCGGTGTCCACGATGTTGTGGCCCGTGAGCGAGTCCATGTTGATGACCGTCATGATGCCCCAGCACTGATATAGCCAGCAGGTGGCATTGTCGTAATACGTCGAGCCGCAGCTCCAGGCGAGGGCGCGGTGCTTGTACTTGAAGGGTTTGATGTCGTCCTTCAGGCACTTTTCAAAGTATTTCCAGATTATCTTCGCCTCGCGCTCGAAGTGCTTGTTGGCGCCCTGCTGGTACATGTAGATGCGCCAGAACGCCTGGGCCATGCTGTTGAGGGCGATGTTGTCGCACTTGGCGTAGACGTCCCACTTGTTCGTCTCGTGGATGTTGAGCTCGTTGAAGCGGCGCATGCCCTCGGCAAAGGCGTCCCAGTTGAACTTCTGGCCGAACTGCTCTTCCAGGAACCCGATGGCGGAGTATATCTCGTGCACGCCCAGCTCTTTTGTCGTCGGGTCGTCGTACATCAGCGGCGTCACGAAGGCGTGGACGGCCTTTTTCCCGTCGCTCGAGAGGCGGCGGTACATGGCGGCGTTGTCCATCATGTTCGCGTCGCAGGGGTTGTTGGTGGACATATAGCAGTTGCCGATGTCCGGATACTCGTCCTCGACGGCGACGCCGACCTCGACCAGCGGCAGGGTGCACATGTCCTGCGGTATGCCCGTCGAGACGGCCTGGTCGATGTAGTAGCAGCCGTAGTGCTTGTTCATGATGGGTATCATGAAGGCCGGGTGCTGCTGGATGTTGATGGCCTCGTAGCCGGGGAAGCCGAACATGATGTGCTTGGGCAGCGTGTAGTCAAAGGCTATGGTGCGCTCGGTCCATTTCGTTTCGCCGAAGCGGCGGTCGGCGCGGATGAGCTTCCAGATGGTGTCGATGGAGTCCGAGACCATGGCGTTTATGGCGTGGTGGTCGGCCCTGAGCGGGATGCCGCGGTCGCCGCTGGTCCAGCGGTCCACCATGGCGGGGGTGCAGAGATAGGCCGAGAGCCAGCGGTATTTCCAGAACGCCCGGAGCATCCTTATGGGGTCTCGCATGATGAGACCCGACATCTTGCCCCAGGTGCCCAGCCACCAGCCGAAGTCATAGGCCGTGTCCACAAAGCCGCGCCACTCGCGGCGGTCCATGATGTTGGTTTTTTCTATGTAGCTGTCGCCCATGAAGGCGCAGAGGGGCTCGCCCTTGGCAAAGTTGCGGAAATTGCCCCATTTTTCCTTGAAGCTGTGCTTTTGCTTTGCCATGTCACGCACCCTCCTTCTGCTCGGCGGCCTGGATGCGCTTTATCTCGAGCGACTCCACAAAGGCCTGGAAGCGGGTCCTGAGCTGGCCGGAGGCGGCGCAGGTGTAGTCGCGCTCTATCTGACACACCGGCAGCGTGCCCGGCACGGCGAAGCCCTCGGTGAGCCAGGCGGAATCCTGAGCGCGCTCGTAGCCCCAGTACTCGCAGAACTTCATGCTCTCGATGATGACGCCCTCGGCGCCGTATTCCATCGCCTTGTTGTAGACATACAGCTTTCTCGCCCGGAGGTTTTCCGGTCCCATCGCGCGCGGACAGTGGTTATTATAGAGGTAGTGCCTCGCGATGGCGTCCAGAGCCGTCTCGCCGTCTTTTATCTCTATCTGCTCCCGCCCGGGCATGGAGCCGAAGCAATAGCGGTCCGCCACGACCATGGCGCCGCACATCTCCAGCATCTTGGTGAACTCGGGGTCGTCGATCTCGGCGCCCGTCACCATGACACGCGCGCGGAACCAGGGCTTCGGCTCCGGCTCGCGGGTCTTGAGCTCCTCCAGCGTCTCACGCAGGAGGGGCAGGACCAGGTATTTCGGGCAGGTCAGGCTCACGAGCTGCATGACGTGGAACTCATAGCCCGTGATGACGGGGTTTTCCGCCTTGCGCATGTCGCCCATCTCGGTTATAATGCGGCAAAGCTCGTTGTGCTCGGCTATCGCAGCACGCAGGCGCTCTTCTGAGAAGTCCACGCCGTAGGTCTCGTGCAGGGGTTCGAGGATCTTCTTTTCCATCTGCCGCCTGTAATAGCCGACGTGCCAGTCGCTGCGGTTTATCGGCATGTCTATGCAGGCGACGAAGAACTTGTCCTTGGGGATGAGGTCGCAGTATTCAAAATACTGCTCCATGCGGTTCATAGTGCAGCAGCACTCCTGGCCGATAAGCGCGTCGAGGAAGTTGTAGCCGCCCTCGAAGGCGCGCTCCAGGATGCTCTTGGAATAGGGACACGAGCGGTTGGTCATGTAGTAGGTGGCCATGTCCGGACTGGTGCAGCCGGGCGCACGCAGCCGCACGCCGAAGCAGCCCTCAACGTCGAGCAGCACCTCGGGTATGTAGGAGCAATTGTAACCCAGCGCGAGCTTCCCCTCCGCCTGGGCCTGCTTCACCAGCTCATTGTTCGCCGCTCGCAGCAGCTCCTCAAAGCGGATAAGGTGCTTCAGGTCTCTCAAGGTGTTTACCCCCCTCTGCCGTATTTGTCAAATTGCCGTTTATTTGCTTTGTTTATTATACTTCCTTTGTTAATAATAGTCAACTATATTGTTAAAATAATGGCGTTTCCCAACGTTTTCCGGTTAAAATGTCCAGCATTGTAGGGCAAGAATATACAAAACTAAACTCGTGGTTGAATAACGCTCAGTTTTTGTTTATAATGGTTTTATCAGATAGTGTGCGCAGTACAGCACGATAAGTTTCACGCGATCAGGTAAGGAGTTGACGAACATGGAAGAACCGAGGACCGACCGCAGGGTCCGCAAGACGAAGAAGCAGCTCCGTATGGCGCTCACCACGCTGATGATGGAAAAGAGCGTGGGCGAGATCACGGTCCGCGAGATAGCCGAGCTCGCCGACGTGAACAGAGGCACATTTTACGCACATTACAAGGACGTTTACGACCTTTTATCCCAGCTTGAGGAGAACATTTTTGTCCGCCTTGAGGAGATAAGCGTCATAAACAGCTCCCCGGACTGGGACCAGTCCACCTACCACTACCTCGAGGACGTGCTCAACCTCTGCTACGAGAGCGCGGACGTATATCGCGCGCTCATCTGCCGGAACAACGACATGGAGTTCCAACAGCGGCTCTTCGAGACGCTGAAAAACCAGTACATGAGCAAGTTCCTGGAGCGCACCTGCACCGCGGACAAGCGGGAGCTCGACCTCTTCTGCTCTTTCATCGTGCAGGGGATGCTGTCCATCACGAAGGACTGGATGAACTCCGGCCTGCGTGAGTCCCCGGCAGAGATGGCGAAGATGGGCGGCGACTTCATCATGCGGGGCGTTGCCGCCCTGCGAAACTGACATCCGGAGGATACGATGAGATTCAGCTTTGGCAACTTCAGTAACTTTGGCAACTTCAATCAGGACCCCAACACCGGCGAATACTCCTGGACCCCGCAGCGCGGCTCGGACGACAAGCCCAAAAAACCGCGCAAGACCTTCTCCCGCGGTGCGAGCCTGCTCATAAGCCTGGCCGTGACGCTGGTTTTCGGCTTTTTCTACTTCTACTTCAAGCTCCCGGCCATCAACATCCACTCGGGCGACTTTTACCTCTTCATAATTCTGCTCTGCGCGGTCTACTGCGTCTGTGCCCTGCTGCTGGAGGGGTTCCGCGCCGATGGGGTGAGGGGCTATGTCTCCGCGGCGCGCAAAAAGGCGGCGATACCGTTTTACATCGTCTGCCTGTGCATAGTCGTGGCCATCGTGGGCAGCGTCATCGGCTGGAAACTCTTCCGCGCGCGGGCCTATTCCGAGCTCCTGCCCATCGAAAACGGCGACTTCGCCGCAGACGTGGCGGAGATCTCCTTCGACCAGATCCCCATGCTGGACTCCGCCTCGGCAAACGTCCTCGCGAACCGCAAGCTGGGCGAGCTCTCCGACCTCGTCAGCCAGTTCGAGATCTATGACGACAGCTTCCAGATCAACTATCAGAACCGCCCCGTGCGCGTCACCTACCTCAACTACGGCGACTTCTTCAAGTGGTGGAACAACCAAAAGGCCGGCATCCCCGCCTACATGGTCATAGACATGGTCACGCAGGAGGTCACGGTGCAGCGCCTGGATGAGGGCATACGCTATTCGCCCTCGGAGTACTTCTTCCGCGACATCGACCGCTATCTGCGCTTCAAGTACCCCACAAAGATGTTCACGGACGTGAACTTTGAGGTCAACGAGGAGGGCGAGCCCTACTGGGTCGCCACGGTGGTCTCCAAGAAGGTCGGCCTCTTCGGCGGCGAGGACGCCATCGGCGCCGTGCTCGTGAACGCCGTAACAGGCGAGAGCACGTATTACGACGTGGCCGACGTGCCGCAGTGGGTGGACCGCGTGTACACTGCGGAGCTCATCCTGCAGC
>CAUAHS010000113.1 GCA_958428885.1 uncultured Eubacteriales bacterium | reverse complement strand
CACGCCGAGCGCCTTGGCCGCAAGCTCCACCGTCGCGCTGGAGACCGTGAACTCTATGACGCGATCCTCCATGCCGAACTGCCTGAAATACGCGCGCCCTCTCTCAATGGACATCTCTCTTTTGCCTCTCTTTCAAATTATTTGCAGAACCATTCCAGCAGGTCGAGCGTCCCGCCGCCCTGAGCCATGGCAAGGCTCTCGGTGAGCAGCACGTCGTCTATGTCGTAATACTGCACGAAGTAGCTGAGCGTCATCGCGCTGTACTTGCGGTAGTCTATGACGTAGACGTTGTGGTAGTGCTGCGTCAGATAGGGGGCGAAGGGGTTCCCGAAGGAGTCCTTGATGACGACGCAGTTGGGGCCGTCCGGAAGGTCGTTGTTGGTGATGGTGACAAGCGGGTGGTCGCCGCCGAGGAAGGTCATATACTTTGAGTATATGCTCGACTTGGACATGTCCGTCAGCACCGGCCACTCGAAGGAGCTGCCGTTGTCCTTCGTGATGGTCATGGTGATGTCGCCCGGCGGGTCGTAGGCCGTGACGTTGTCCTCCCGCAGCTTGGAGCTCTGCGAGCAGCTGCCGTAGAACGAGCCGAGGAAGGGGCCCATGTCCAGCTCCTCGAAGTCCTCCAGCGGCACCGGCTCAAAGCCCGCCGAGGCGCAGAACTCCTCGTAGGCGTAATAGGCGCCGAGCGCCGTCCAGTGGTGGTCGGTGCGGAAGTAGAGGTACTCGTCGTTGTGCTCGATGAGGCGGTTGAAGACGTTCACTCGGCCGACGTCCTCGCTCTCGCGCGAGAAGATGTAGCTTATCGTCTGGACCTGGTCCGTGCACTTGAGCTGCTCCATGTAGTCCGAGGACACCACGACGCCGACGCTGGTCGGGATGAGGATGTCGTAGAGCTTCACGTTGTACTGCTTGAGCATCTCGGCGCAGGAGTTCACGAGCTCGATGTGCCGGTCGGAGCCGCTCTGGGAGAAGCCGTAGTAGGCAAAGGCCGCGTCGCCTATCTGGAGCACGTTGCCGTAGATGACCTCGGTCTCGTCGTCCACCTGGAGGCCGCCCCAGTGCTCGACGGATTCCTCCGGCGGGGAGGTCAGCACGACCTCGGGCGTCGGCGGGGGAGTGGGGGTCGGCGTGGGCTCGGGCGTCGGCGTAGGCTCGGGGGTGGGCGTGGGCTCCGGCGTCTCGTCCGCGGGCGCCAGCTCGTCCGCCTCGCCTATGTCGCCGTAGATGACCACGTCGTTTATGCCGTGCAGCTCGCCGAGGCGGGAGGAGACGGAGAGCCAGTAGTCGCGGAAGGGGAAGGTGTCCGAAAACCACAGCCCGATGCCGTCGAAGTACTCGCCCGAGAGCAGGGTGTCCACGGAAAAGGCGGGGAATTCCGTCAGCTTGCGCTTCTCGCTGGCGGACTCCGTGGGCCGCAGCGGGAGGATGAAGGCGACTATGGTAAGCGCAAAGAGCACGGCGAAGAAGGGCACGGCGATGCGCGTGCGGCGCTTTGCCTCCTCGCGGCGTTTGGCGCGGGGCGATCTGTGTTTTTGTTCGTGTTCGTGGCTCATGCGCGCACCTCAGAACTGGAAGTAAATGAAGGGGTTGTAGCTGTCGCCCACGAGCGAGGCCGTGGAGAGCAGCAGCAGAACAATCGGGAACACGATGTAGGCCATGAGGTTGAAGAGCCTCTCCCCGGAGCGGCTGCGCCGGAGCCGGGTGCCCGCGCCGTTGGCCATGGTCTTTACAAGCGGGGTGCAGGCGATGGCGGAGACGGCGAGGAGGAAGACGTTGTTCTTGAGCAGCGTTATCGACACAAAGTCCGACGCCGCGTTGCCGTTGGCGCCGAAGAGGCCGAGGAAAACCGTCCAGCCCAGGCGCACGTCCGTGAAGTGGAAGAGTATCCAGCCCGCAAAGACCACAAAGAGCAGATAGATGTGCGGCAGGATGTGCAGCTTTGCAAAGAGCCGCTTGAGGAAGAGCCGCTCTATGAGGATGAACACGAAGAAGTAGAGCCCCCAGAGCACGAAATTCCAGTGCGCCCCGTGCCAGAGACCGGTCAGCGCCCAGACGACGAAGAGGTTGAACACCGAGCGCGCCTTGGAGCACTGCCGCCCGCCGAGCGGGATGTAGACATAGTCGCGGAAGAAGGTGCCGAGCGAGATGTGCCAGCGCCGCCAGAACTCCGTGACGGTCTTGGAGAGGTAGGGGTAGTCGAAGTTCTCAAGGTAGTGCAGCCCCAGCGTCCGGCCCATGCCGATGGCCATGTCGGAGTAGGCGGAGAAGTCGAGGTAGATCTGCATCATGAAGGCCGCAACGCCCACCCAGGCGCCCAGGGCCGATAGGCCGGAGAGCGTGGAGAGGTTGTCCGCAAAGAGCGAGGCGTTGGAGGCCGCATCGGTCGAGAGCAGAAGCTGGTCGGCCAGCGCACCGCAGGGATTTGCAAGCAGCGTCTTTTTCGCAAGGCCGACGGTAAAGCGGGAGATGCCGCTGAGCAGATCGCGGCTGTCGCGCTGGACAAAGAGCTCGTGCGCGATGGTCTTGTAGCGCACGATGGGTCCCGCCACGCACTGGTGGAAGAGCGAGGCGTAGAGCAGGACGTTGAGGTAGCTCGGCTGCGCCTCGGCGTCGCCGCGGTAGACGTCCACGACGTAGGTCAGCAGCTGGAAGGTGTAAAACGAGATGCCTATCGGCAGCGCGATGTTCGCGATGAACTCCGGCACCTCGCCGAAGACGGAGCAGATGAGCCCCGCATACTTGAAAAAGCCGATGAGCGCGATGTCTATGGCGCAGGAGACGGCCACCCAGGCCCGTTTCCGCCGCGTGGAGGCCGCCCGCTCGACCCTGAGCGCGCAGAACCAGGAGCAGAGCGACATGAACATCAGCAGCAGGACATACTTCGGCTCTCCCCAGGCGTAGAAGATGAGGGAAAAGACCAGCAGGGACATATTTTTTGCCTCCCTGCCCTTGCACAGCACGTAGACAAGGAGCGAGAGGGGCAAAAAGGCATATAGGAATATGAGACTTGAAAAAACCATATACCGCACCAAACCCGTTGATTTCAGCTTCTGCGCTAAGCATAGCCAATACGCTAAACATTATATACCAGCCACCGCACCCAGCGCAAGGCGGAATTCGACAAACGGCAAAAAGCCGCGCCACAATCCGTGGCGCGGCTTTGCGGTGCGCGGTTTTTATCCCTCGTAGAGCAGCAGGGAGCCGTCCTTGCCGCTCTGGGCGATCTGGAGCACGGTGCCGTCCGAGAGGACGAGGCAGTAGAGCGGTGTGTCCATAAACACGGAGCTTATCTCAAGCGCCTCGCCGGCGTCGAGCTTGTTTATCCAGGCGTACTCGCTGCCGGTGTCATAGATGACGATGGGTTCTTCCTCGTCATAGGGGATGATGGTGTCTCCCGTGCTTATCGTGGAGCCACGCAGAGCGATGGGACCCATATCCGCTCCGGCGACGACGCGGTAGTTTACCATGTACTCATCGCTCGAAATGGCGTTGGGGTCGATTATGCGCACAGCGCCCGCAACGGGCACGTCCTGCGCATCCTTGGAGAAGGCTATGGAGAGGTCGTCGGCTCCGCCCTTGGCCTCGGCGGGCTTGGGGACGTACTCGGCCTTGATAAGGCCCTCGAGCTCGGAATAGGGCACGGCGAACTCGACCTTGCCGCGTGCGCCGGCGGCGATCTCGCCCACCTGGGCTACGATGACCAGCGCCTCGTCCGTGAGATACCAGGAGTCGGTGTCGAACACGCGCTCGGTGAAGCCCTCGACGTCGAAGAGCTCCTCTTCATCCTCCTTCGCAGCGGCGAGGATGTGCTCCGTGAGCGCCGCACGCAGGGCTTCGGGGTCGTCCGTCAGGTCGTCGAGCGAGAGAGCCTTGCCGGTGACGGTGCTGAAGTTCTGGCCGAAGTAGTCGTAGCTCCCGTGGGCGCCGCCGGTGTAGGCGTAGTTGTAGCAGAGCAGGCTGAGCACAGCGCCGTCGCCGCGCTCGACCTCGCCGCTGCTGCTCCAGCCGTAGGCGAGCCAGATCTCGCGTCCTGCGTCGTCAAGCGCGTCAAAGGCGTCGCATGCGGCGTCGTAGGCGTCCTTGGTGCTGTCCTCGGTGGCGGCGAGCTTCTTCTGCAAGGCGTCGGTTATGGCCTCGGCAGCCTTGTCACGACCCTCGATGGTGACCGTGGGCAGCATGGCGCTGGCCTTGAGGACGAT
Source organism: uncultured Eubacteriales bacterium (assembly GCA_958428885.1). Taxonomy (GTDB): domain Bacteria; phylum Bacillota; class Clostridia; order Oscillospirales; family Oscillospiraceae; genus Scatomorpha. The sequence continues at coordinate 2,188 of CAUAHS010000113.1, read as the reverse complement.
ATAGCCCTCATAGGTGCTCGCAAGGCCGTTGAACTCGGAGGAGACGAGGATGGTGCCGTCAAAATCCTCGGGCGTGGCCTCGGGACTCGGCTCCGGAGAGGCTGTGGTCTCAGGCTCAAGCGAGGACGTGGGTGCGGGAGTGTCGGTGACATCCGCATCCGGTGCGCCGCAGGCGGCAAGGGAGAGTATCAGCGCTGAGAGGAGCGCAAGGGAAAGTATCTTCTTTTTCAAATCAGAACACCTCCGGCAGTGGATTCGCGGTTGTGATGTTGTAAGTATGCGCGCCTTGGCGCATTTTACGATGCTTGGACTGCAAAGTGAGCGGATTTGTTCCCAATGTGTGCTGAAGGTCCGCTCAACCGAGCCCGGCGGCTTCTGAGAGGTACTTTATGACGGACTTACGTGTGAGTATGCCGCAGAGGGTGCCCCGGCCGTCGACTATGGGCACGAAGTTCTGGTCCAGCGTGGCGGCGACGACCTCTGCGCCGTCGGCGTCGATGGGCAGGGCGGGGCAGAAGTCGCGGCGGACGATGCTCTTGATCCGGTACTGCTCCTGGGCCTTGAGGTCGGTGGTGCCGGTGGCGAGGACGTGGCGGAGAAAGTCGCCCTCGGTTACGCTGCCTATGTACTGTTCGCGCTCGTTGAGCACGGGGATGGCGGTGTAGCCGTGGATGGTGAAGCACTCGAGCCCCTGACGTATCGTGTCGTTCTCGTGCAGGAAGGCGGTGTAGACCTTGGGTATCATCAGCTTTGCAATGTTCATTACAGACCTCCGGAAGATGCTGTGCCGCCCGCAAGGCGGCTATATTATGATTATATCAGACCCGAAGCGCCCATCCAAGTGCCCAGATGTTAAATTTCACCGCCGAAACCTTGAAAGTGCGCGGCGTAGCCGGTATAATAATTAAAAAGGAGAGAGAACAATGGCAAAAAAGAAAATGACCGTCCCCGACTTCAAGAAATTCAAGCAGGAGGGGCGCAAGTTCACCTACGTCACCGCCTATGACTACACCACCGCCTCCATCGTGAACGAGAGCGAGACGGAGGTCATCCTCGTCGGCGACTCGCTGGGCATGGTCATGCTCGGCTACGATACCACCGTCGGCGTCACGCTCGACGACATGATCCACCACATCCGCCCGGTGGTGAAGGGCGCTCCGGACACCTTCATCGTGGGCGATATGCCCTTCGGGAGCTATCAGCAGAGCCCGGAGCAGGCGATAGCGAGCGCCTGCCGCATCCTCATGGAGACGCACTGCGACTGCGTAAAGCTCGAGGGCGGCTCGGCAATGGCGGAGACTATCCGGCGCATGGTGGAGGTCGGCATCCCCGTCATGGGCCACATCGGGCTGACGCCGCAGTCCGCCTCGAGCTTCGGCGGCTTCAAGATGCAGGGTGGCACGCCGGAGGGAGCGGCCAAGCTCATCGCGGACGCCAAGGCGCTGGAGGCGGCGGGCGTGTTCTCCATCGTGCTCGAATGCGTGCCGAGCGGTGTGGCCAAGGCCGTGACCGAGGCGGTCGGCGTTCCCATCCTTGGCATCGGCGCCGGCCCGTACGTGGACTGCCAGGTGCTGCTCACGCACGATCTGCTCGACATGTACGGCAACTTCAAGCCCCGCTTTGTCAAGCACTTCGCCCACATCCGCAAGGAGATGGTGGAGGGCCTGAATGCCTTCCATGCCGAGGCTCTCTCCGGCGAGTTCCCCACGCCCGAGTACAGCTTCAACCGCGTCGTCGAGGGTTACGAGCTGTAAGATGACAGCGTTGAGAAATTTCGTCTCCGCGGCTTTCGCGGGCATGAGCATCGGCCTCGGCGGACTGATATACCTCTCGGTGGACAGCCGTGTCGTCGGCTCGGCGCTCTTCACCATAGGACTCTACACCATCTGCACCTTCGGGCTCTGCCTCTATACAGGCCGCATCTGTTACGCCTTTGAAAACGACGGGAAATACGCCCTGACCCTGCCGGTGATCTGGCTCGGCAACCTCGCCGGAACGGGCGTCACCGCCGTGCTGGCCAGGCTGACTCGCATCTCCGGCCTTGCGGAGAACGCCGCCGCTCTCTGCGAGATAAAACTGGGCGACGGACTCATAAGCCTCTTTTTCCTCGGCGTGCTTTGCAACATCTTCATCTACATAGCGGTCGAGGGCTGCAAGAACTGCCCGCACGAGCTGGGGAAGTACCTTG
>CAUAHS010000112.1 GCA_958428885.1 uncultured Eubacteriales bacterium | reverse complement strand
TCTTGTGGAACGCCCGGGCCTTCTTCACGTTCTCCAGGCTCATCACCGGCAGACTGGCGTCCGCCGTCTTGGGCATCCGATTTGCCACCCACTTGATCTTGTCCATCTTCAACGTGCCTCCTGAAATTATTTTGAAGCCGCTAAAAATCTTTTTGTTCTGTTCAAATAATAACACATTATTATAAGAATGCAAGGGGTAAATCAAAAATATTTTTAGTTTATTCGCAATTATTTTTGCGTGCTCAGGCGTTGGCCCTCCGCCAGAGAGCTGCGGCCTGTTTTCGGGCTCCGTCGAGGAGCTTTTCCTCGTCCGCGACGAGCAAAACGCGGTCCTGCATGAGCAGTTTTCCGGCCGCCACGGTGCTGGTCACGCGAGCCATGCCGGAGGCGGCGATGAGGTGCGCGTCGAGGTCCTCAGCCGTCAGCGGAGTGGGCGGGGCGTAGTCCAGGACTATGACGTCACCGGCAGCCCCCGGACGGAGCACGCCAAGCTCCGTGCCGAAGATTCGGCTTGCAAACGCCGCGTTCGACTCAAAGAGCGCCTTGGGCAGCGCCTCGAAACCCGCCTCCGGGTCCTGAGAGCTGTGGCGGCAGAGCAGCGAGGCGGCGGTCAACTCGCCCAGCATGTCGGGGCCGAAACCGTCCGTGCCCAGGCCCATGGTCACTCCCGCGCGGGCATACTCCGAGACGCCCGCGGCTCCCGCTGCGCCGGCCATGTTGCTGCGTGGGCAGTGGACCGCGATGGTCTCCGTCTCACGCAGGATCTGCACATCCTCCCAGTTGAGGTGGATGCAGTGCGCGGCGATGGTCTTGCGGCCCAGGACGCCCCTCTCACGCAGGCGTCGGACCACGCTCTTGCCATAGGTCTGGAGACTGTGCGCCGTGTCCTCAAGGCACTCTGCCACGTGCAAATGGCAACCCGAAGTGGCCGGGAGCGCCTCCATGCAGGCCTCCAGCGTCCGGTCCGAGAGCGTGAAGCCCGCGTGCATACCCATCATGCCGCAGCGCATGCCGTCCGTGCGCCGGGCGGACTCCCGCATGAAATCCACGTTTTCGCGTATCGCCGCACGGCACTTGCTCTCGCCCTCGCGGTCCGAGACCTCGTAGCAGAGGCAGGCACGCAGACCCAGTTCGTCCGCAGCGCGGCTTATCTCCGTGAGACTGCCGGTGACCGCGCCGTAGCTGGCGTGGTGGTCAAAGACCGTGGTGACGCCGCAGCGGATGCACTCGAGAAAGGCGGCGGCCGCTCCGTGATATACGTCCTCGGGGTTCATTGCCCTGTCGAGCCGCCACCAGTGGCCCTCGAGCAGAGCGGGCAGGCTCTTTCCGGAGCCAGTCCGGGGCAGCAGGCCTCTGGCCAGGGTGTGGCCCGCGTGGTGGTGGAGATTTATTAGACCCGGCATTATCATTCCGCCGCGGGCGTCCACATACTGCGCACCCGGATGTTCACGGCGCAGCTTCTGTGCCGGTCCGAGCGCGGTTATCAGCCCGTCGTCACCGACGGCCACCGCACCGCCGCTTATGAGCGGGCGTTCCGGATCCCGCGTCACGACGGCGCCGTTGCCGATCACTATCATTGCTTCTGTTCCTCCTTCTGGGCCTGCGCCGAACTGCGCAGAGCGCCCAAAAGCTAAAAAATTTTTTGGAAATCTTTTTATTTATAATAATCCGCTTGTGCGGGGCGGTTTTTTATGATAAAATTGGGCAAGTATTCGTTCCGAAGGGAGATGGTCCAGCCTTGTTGAACAAAGCCACGCTGCAGATGCTCCGCCAGATCGCCCACGGCCTGTGCAGCCAGTTTGGCAGCAACTGTGAGGTTGTCGTCCACGATCTGAGCCTCCGCCAGCCGGACAGCAGCATCGTCATCATCGAAAACGGGCATGTCAGCAGCCGCAAACTTGGCGATGGGCCGAGCCACATAGTGCTCGAAGCCCTGCGTGCGGACCCCGCCACCCTCGAGGACAAGCTCTCCTACCTCACCCGCACCCACGACGGGCGCATCCTCAAGAGCAGCACCATCTACATCCGCGACGAGGACGGCAGCGTTGCCGCCATCTTCGCCATCAACTACGACATCACCGGCCTGCTCGCCATCGAGGGCAGCCTCCGCCCGCTCATCTCGACCGGCACGCCCGAGTCCGGCGCCTCCGAGCCCGAGAGCATACCGCTCAACGTCAACGACCTGCTCGACGAGCTCATCAGCCAGTCCATAAAGCTGGTAGGCAAGCCCGTCGCCATGATGAACAAGGACGACAAGATAAAGGCCATACAGTTCCTCAACAATGCCGGCGCCTTCCTCATCACCAAGAGCGGCGACAAGGTCAGCAAGCAGTTCGGCATCAGCAAATACACCTTATATAACTACATGGACGCAAGCCGCAGCGAGTGACGACTCCTGCCGCACAGACGCCCCGGAGCCAGCAAGGCCCCGGGGCGTATTTTGTTATGGCTGCCAGACGGAGTAGCCGTAGACCATTATGACGATGCTCACGATGAGCAGCACGTTTCCGACGGTTATGTACGCGGGGGTCACGCAGAGGCAGGCCATGAAGGCGCCGATGGCCATGATGATGGTGCCGATGAGCGCAGCCAGCTTGTAGCGCAGGAGACCGGGCTTGTTGTTCTTGTCCGCCATGTCAGTTTGCCTCCCTTTTGAGCATCTCGTTGTTTTTACCGGTCACAAGCATGAGCACAGTGTAGAGCAGCGCTCCCAGCACGAGGCTGTTGAGCGAGGGCAGACCCCAGGGGATGACGTACACGAGCACCGCGCTCACCACCCAGCTTATCCAGGGGATGGCGTTCCACTTCACGAAACCCGCGCTCTCGAGGCTGGTGTACCTGCCCCTGTGGATGATGAAGTAGTCGGCGAGGATGATGCCCGCGAGCGGGGGCACGATGTTGCCGAGGACGTTCAGGAAGGAGTAGAAGAAGTCCACCTGATAGGGCTTGAGCAGCGTGGCCAGAGCGGAGATGGCGATGACTACGATGAGGGTCTTGTTTCGGCCGGCCTTGAAGCTGTTGGCGAGGTTCAGGCTGGTGGAATAGAGGTTTGCGACGTTGGTCGTGAAGATGTTGGTGGTCATGAGTATGAGCGCCGGGATGACCAGACCGAAGCCGAGCAGGACGTTGGTGAGGTCGTAGTCGTTCATCGCGATGGTGGCGATGGCGCCGCAGACGATCATGAGGATGTTGCCGAAGAGCAGGCCCGTGAGCGCGGAGGCCACGGCCTCCTTCGTGCTCCTGGCGTAGCGCATTATGTCCGCTATGCACGTCGCCGTCGAGAGTATCCATGCGCCGATGACGGTTGTGACGCCGGCGGCGAGGGTGATGGGCGCCGAGGGGCGGTAGGCCATAAGCGCCTCCCAGCTGCCGAGCACGCCCATGGAGCGGATCGTGGTGGCGATGGAGAGGAACACTATGGCCGGGATGGCCACGTAGCCGAGGATGGTTATGGCCTTCACGCCGTAAAAGGCGAAGACGCCCATGGCGATGGCGCTGAGCACCATGCAGATGGCCTCGCCCACCTCGCCGAGGCCGAGGGCCGTTGCCACGAAGTGGCCGTAGGTGGCGGCCTGGATGGTATACCAGCCGATGTTGACGATGGGCACGAAGATGGAGGCCAGCTTGGAGCCCATGGTGCCGAAGCTGTAACGGGTCAGCAGAGCGAAGGTGAGGCCCGTCTTGCTGGCGATGACGCTCACCGCGACGGCGATGAGGCAGAGGAATACGTTGCCGATGAGCGTGGCATAGATGACGTGCTTGAAGTCGAGCCCGACGGCCAGGGTCCCGCCCGCCATCATCGAGACGATGACAAAGACGAAACCCGTCCAGATTATCGTCAGGCTTATGTAGCTTTTCCGCTCGCTCTCGGGGACGGCGGAGAGGGAAAATTCGCTGTCTTGCGCGGCTGCTTTGGTCTCTTTGTTTTCGTTCACTTTTTGGACCTCCCTCGATTCATTGAAAAATACCTTCTGGTTCCTTCTCGGCCCGCCGCGGTGAGCGGCGGAACCCCGGAGGCGGCAAAGGCTCCCCATGATGAGGTCTTTGCGGCTTTCGCCGCGCGGTCCGTGCACTGACCGCAACCGTACCCGTGTTATACATGTCGCACAAAAAGATTTTTTGACTTGACCGTAATTCTGTTGCATTTACAGTATATAGCCCTGTGAACAAAATGTCAACAAAATATTTTTGATAACAGAAAATTTTTTATTGCTGCGTGAAAAAATTTCTCTTGACAGTTGAACAGTCGTTCAACTATAATACGGATGCAAGAAACAGTTGAGCAACTGTTCAATTGATTGGAGGCGGCGATATGGCAAAGAGCGAATTCTCCTGCTCCGAGAACATAGTCCACGAGGACGCCGTGGCTGAAGTGCGCGAAAAGATGCACGACGGCGAGATGTTGGACACGGTGGCGGGCTTTTTCAAGGTGCTGGGCGACGGAACGCGGATGCGCATAATCTCGGCGCTGGCGGTGCGTGAGCTCTGCGTCTGCGACCTGGCTGCGGCGCTCGGCATGACCAAGAGCGCGGTGAGCCATCAGCTAGGCACCCTGCGTGCAGCCCGGCTGGTCAAGTGCCGCCGTGAGGGCAAAAGCGTCTTTTACACGCTGGACGACGACCACGTCCTCAAGATGCTGGAAGGGGGCCTTGAGCATGTCCACGAGTGAGCTTGAACGCGAACACGAAGGTGAGCAATGCGCGTGCTGCCATGAGCACGAGCATGAGCATCACCATGAACATATACACGACCATGACCACGGGCACGACGGGTGCTGCTGCGGCCACGAGCACTGCGACGGCGACAGCTGCGGCTGCGGTCACGAGCACCATCACCACGGCTCCGGCGGCCTGAAGACGGCCGTCATCAGGCTTGCCGCGGCGGCGGTGCTGTTTGCGGCGTCGTATCTTCTGCCCGAGGGTCTCCCCCGCCGGCTCTTTCTGCTGCTGCCCTACCTCATTGCCGGCTACGATGTGCTCTGGGGCGCACTTCGAGGCATGGTGCGCGGGCACATCTTTGACGAGAACTTCCTCATGGCCGTCGCAACGGTGGGCGCCGTGGCGCTCGGCGACATGAGCGAGGCCGTTGCGGTCATGGTGTTCTACCAGCTTGGCGCGCTGTTTGAAGAGTACGCCGTGGGACGCAGCCGCGGGAGCATCACGGCGCTGATGGACCTGCGCCCAGACCGCGCCGAGCTCGAGCGGGACGGCGAGGTCGTCTCCGTGGCGCCCGAGGAGGTCGCCCCCGGCAGCGTCATAGTCGTCCGCCCCGGCGAGAGAGTGCCGATAGACGGCGTCATCATAGAGGGCGAGAGCACGCTGGACACCTCGGCGCTCACAGGTGAGAGCCTGCCGAGACCCTGTGCGGCGGGCGACGAAATCTCCAGCGGCTGCGTCAGCCTGACCGGCCTGCTGCGCATCCGCACCACCAAGCCCTTCGGCGAGAGCGCGGTGTCCCGCATACTGAAGCTGGCCGAGGAGTCCTCAGCGCGCAAGTCGCGCTCCGAGAAGTTCATAACGCGCTTTGCCCGCATCTACACGCCCGTGGTCTGTGCTGCGGCACTGCTGCTGGCGCTGCTGCCGCCGCTGTTCCGCCTGGCCCAGGGCCTGGATGCGGAGTGGGTGCGCTACATTGAAAACGCGCTTACCTTCCTCGTCATAAGCTGCCCCTGTGCGCTGGTCATATCGGTGCCGCTGGGCTTCTTCGGCGGCATGGGCGGCGCCTCAACCCGCGGCGTACTGCTCAAGGGCTCGACGGGCATAGAGGCCCTGGCCGAGACCCGCTGCGTCGTGTTTGACAAGACCGGCACACTGACCCGCGGCGAATTTGAGGTCATCGGCGAACGTCCGGAGACCGGAGTGACGCGAGAGAGGCTGCTTGAGCTCGCGGCGCTGGCTGAGAGCTGGTCAAATCACCCCATCAGCCGCAGTCTGGTCGAGGCTGCAGGCGCTCCGGACGCAAAAAGCCGCGTGACCGACGCGCACGAGGAGCAGGGCGGCGGCGTGAGCGCCGTCGTGGACGGCCTGCATGTCTCGGCGGGCAACCGGCGCTATATGGCGAAGCTCGGCATAGACTGCTCCGACCCCGAGGACGCGGGCACGGTGGTCCACGTCGCGGCGGAGGGCACGTACATCGGCTGCATACTGCTGGCCGACGCTCCGAAAGCCAACGCCAAAGCCGCCATAGAGGCCGTCGAGGCGCTGGGCGCACGGACGGTCATGCTGACGGGCGACTCCGAAAAGGCGGCGGCGCTCGCGGCAAAGACGCTCGGCATCAGCGAATACCGCGCGGGTCTGCTGCCCGGCGGCAAGGTCGAGGCGCTCGAGGAGCTGCTCAGGGCCACTAACGGCAAGGTCGCCTTCGTGGGCGACGGCGTGAATGATGCGCCGGTGCTCGCCCGCGCTGACGTGGGCATAGCGATGGGCGCTC
>CAUAHS010000111.1 GCA_958428885.1 uncultured Eubacteriales bacterium | reverse complement strand
TTCGCACGACGAGATGCCCATCTACGGCAAGTACCCGCCCGAGGCCGTCTGCCTTGTGGAGAGCACCGAGGAGGTCTCGGCCATCATGCGCATCTGCAACGAGAACCGCGTGCCGGTGACGGTCCGAGGCGCGGGTACCGGCCTTGTCGGCGGCTGCGTGCCGCTCATGGGCGGCGTCGTGCTCTCGACCGAGCGGATGAACCGCATCCTCTCCTACGACATGAAAAACCTCACCGTCACCATAGAACCGGGCGTGCTGCTGCGTGACCTTGCGGCCGATGCGCTCACGCACGGGCTGATGTACCCGCCCGACCCCGGCGAAAAGACCTCCACCGTCGGCGGCAACGTCAGCACCAACGCCGGCGGCATGCGTGCCGTCAAGTACGGCGTCACGCGCGACTACGTCCTCGCCATGACCGTCGTGCTCCCGAGCGGCGAAGTCGTCAAGCTGGGCAAGGCCGTGTGCAAGACCAGCTCCGGCTACAGCCTGCTGCACCTCATGATAGGCTCGGAGGGCACCCTCGGCGTCATCACGGAGCTGACGCTCAAGCTCATACCCAAGCCGCTCATGGACGTGAGCCTGCTGCTGCCCTTTGAGGAGATCTCCGCCGCCATCGCCTCCGTGCCGGAGATAAAGCTCGCGAACCTCGAGCCGCAGAGCATCGAGTTCATGGAGCGCGACATCGTGGACTCCTCCGCCGAGTTCACCGGCAGCCCCATCTTCCCGACGCACGTGAACGGCAAGAGCGTCGGCGCGTACATCCTCGTCACCCTCGTCGGCGGCAGCGAGGCCGAGCTCACGGCCAAGATGGACCGCCTCGCCGAGGTCGCCGCAAAGGCCGGGGCCTACGACGTGCTCGTGGTCTGGACGGACGGGCTGAAGAAGGAGGTCTGGGCCGCCCGCAGCGCCTTCCTCACGGCCATAGAGGCGGACTCCAAGCTGCTCGACGAGATGGACGTCGTCGTCCCCGTGGACCGCATCGCGGACTTCCTCGCCTACGCCAGGGCGGAGGCGGAGCGCAACGGGCTGGGCCTGCGTGCCTTCGGCCACGCGGGCGACGGGAATCTGCACATCTACTGCTGCTCCAACGAGCTCTCCGAGGCGGATTTCAAGCGCCGCAGCGCAAAGGCGATGGACGCCTGCTACGCCAAGTGCGGCGAGTTCGGCGGCCAGGTCTCCGGCGAGCACGCCATCGGCCACGCGAAAAAGCGCTATCTGCGCGAGTCCGCGGGCGAGACGGCCTACGGCCTCATGGCCGCCATAAAGCAGGTGTTCGACCCCAACGGGATCCTGAACCCCGGCAAGGTCTGCCACGACGTCACGGGAGGTGAGGAGCATGCTTGACATCCTCGTCTGTGTAAAACAGGTGCCGGACATAAACCTCGTGAAGATGGACCCCGTCACGGGCAGTCTCATCCGCGCGGGCGTTCCGGCGATACTCAACCCGCACGACGCCAACGCCCTCGAGGCGGCGGTGCAGGTCAAGGAGCGGTACGGCGGCATGGTCACGGCCATAACCATGGGCCCGGACGCCGCCGCCGAGGCATTGCGCGAGTGCATGGCCTCGGGCGCCGACAGGGCGGTGCTGCTCTCGGACCGCGCCTTTGCCAACGCCGACACTCTGGCGACGAGCTATGTCCTCGCCACCGCCGCCCAGAGGCTCGAGAGCTTCGAGCTCATCTTCTGCGGCAAGGAGTCCCTGGACGGCGCCACGGGCCAGATGGCCCCGCAGCTCGCCGAGCGCTTCGGCGCGAGCCTCATAAGCTGCGTGCTCTCCATCGACAACATCGACCTCGAGGAGGGCACCGTCACCGCCGTGCGCGAGCTCGAAAACGGGCTCGAGACCGTCAAGGCCAAGCTGCCCTGCCTCATCACGGTGGAAAAGACGAACTTCCGCCCGCGCATCCCGAACCTCTCGCAGTGGAAGGTCTCGCGCACGGCGGAGATACTCAGCTACAACTCCCGCTCCATCCCCGGGCTGGATTTTTCGCGCATAGGCGACCCCGGCTCGCCCACCAAGGTGCCTCGCACCTACCCGCCCGAGGCCGGAGAGCCCGGCGCCATGATAGACGAGGGCAGTGCGGAGGCCAACGCCGCAAAGCTGGCCTCGCTGCTCGCGGACGTGCTGTAAGGGGGTGGCGAAATGACGGACAAGAGCATGTACAAGGACATGTGGGTATTCATAGAGCACGACGGGGAGAGCATCCGCCCCGTCTCGCTCGAGCTGCTCTGCGAGGTGCGGAAACTCTGCGACCGCTCGGGCGACCGCCTCGCCGCCGTGCTGGCGGGCGAGCTGCCGGAGGCGGAGCTCGCGAAGATACGCCGCTGCGGCACGGACCTCATCATAGCCGTCGAGGGCGAGGGCTATTTCCCGCCGAGCGTGGACGCCTACACGGCGCTCTTCACCCGGCTCTGCGCCGAGCGGCGGCCCTCCGCCGTGTTCGTGGGCGGCACCATCTTCGGGCGGGACTTCGCCCCGCGCTTTGCCTGCCGCCTCGGCACCGGCTGCACCAGCGACGCGACGGAGCTGGTGTACGAAGAGGCGACCGGCTGCATCGAGTTCGTGGAGCCCGCGGTGGGCGGGCGGCTCATGGCGGTCATCACCGTGCCGGAGGCCAGACCCCAGGTGGGCACCATCCGGCCCGGCACCTTCAAATACGCCCCGGCGGGCGAGAGGGAGTGCGTGACCGAGCGCGAGAGGATAGACTTCCCCGCCTCGGAGCAGAGCACGCGCATCCTCGGCTTCGAGCCGGACGCCGTGGACGAGAGCCTGAACATCGCCGCGGCGGACGTCATCGTCTGCGTCGGCAACGGCATCAAGGGCGCCGAGAGCCTGGGGCGCTACCGCCGCCTTGCGGAGCTGCTGGGCGGCAAGATAGCCTGCACCCGCCCGGTGTTCGACCGCGGGCTGCTGCCCTTCAAGCTGGTCATCGGCCAGTCCGGCGTGGTGGTCAAGCCCAAACTCTACCTCTGCTTCGGCGTCTCCGGTGCGGTGAACCACGTCACCGGCTTTGCCGACGCCGGGCGCAAGATCGCCGTCAACTCCGACCCCGACGCCGCCATCTTCAACTACTGCGACTTCGGCCTCGTCGGCGACATGGACGAGATCTGCGACCTCCTAATAAAACAGCTGAGCAAATAAATATCCGCCCGGGCCGAATAAACGGTCCGGGCTTTTTTATGCGCGCGCTCTGTGGTATAATGACCTAAAAAGCGCAGCGGAGGACGCAACATGGCAAAGAAGAAATACAAGCTCGGCGGAGAGCCGGGGGAGCTCAGGCTCGCGCCATTCATGCGGCTTTTGAAGGCGGTGCACAGCCTGCAGGAGCCGGAGACGATGACGACGGAGGACCTCGAAAAGCAGCGCCGCAGCCAGGAGGCGCTGGGCAACATGGCCGCCGCCATGGGCGGGCTGGTCTGGGAGCCCTTCGAGCTCGAGGGCATGGACGCCGCCTGGATGCGTCTCGAGCGGCCGCACAAGCGCCGCAGGGTCATCCTCTACTGCCACGGCGGGGGCTACACCAGCGGCGGACTGGGCTTTTCCAAGGTCCTCGCCAGCAAGCTCACCCGCGCCACGGGCCTGGACGTGCTCGCCTTCGACTACCGCCTTGCGCCCGAGCACCCCTATCCCGCCGCCGTGGAGGACGGCCAGACCGCCTGGGACCACCTGATGCGCCTCGGCTTCGGGGCGAGGGACGTGGTGCTCGCGGGGGACTCGGCGGGCGGGAACCTGGCGCTGGTGCTCTGTTTGAAGCTCCGCTCCGAGGGGCGGATGCTGCCCGGGGCGCTGCTGCTCATGTCGCCCTGGACGGACATGACCTGCTCCGGCGAGAGCCTCACCGAGCGCGCGGACATCGACCCCGTGCTCACGCCCGAATATATATACGCCGTGCGAGAGGCCTACGCCGGGGGTCTCGACCCCTCGCAGCCGGGGCTCTCGCCCCTGCTGGCCGACTTCTCCGGATTCCCGCCCACGCTCATCCAGGTCGGCACGCACGAGATACTCTTCTCCGACGCCGAGCGCCTCGCAGAGCGCATGAAGGCGGCCGGGACCGAGTGCCGCCTCGAGGTCTGGGAGGGCATGTGGCACGACTTTCAGATGTATCCCAGCAAGAGCGCCGCACAGGCCATGCAGAACACCGCACACTTCCTCATAGAGGAGCTTTGATGCGGGAAATATACACGTTATCCACAAAACATACCAAAATGCCCGCAAAAAATTTGTAAAAGATTTTTTCGACTTTTTTCCTGAAAAAGCCGTGTATGATGCAAATTTGATGCAATCGTGGTATATTGTATAGGTCGGAGGTGAACGGCATGTACAGGATACTTGTCGTGGAGGACGAGAGGCCCATCAACGATCTTATCGAGATGAACCTCACGGAGGCGGGCTATTCCTGCGTCTGCGCCTACGACGGGCTTGAGGCGGCGAACCTGCTGGAGAAGGAGAGCTTCGACCTCGTCCTGCTGGACATTATGCTGCCGAAGGTCAGCGGCTATGAGCTGCTGGACTTCATAAAGCCGCTGGGGATCCCCGTGATCTTTCTGACAGCGAAGGGTACCATGGCCGACAAGGTGAAGGGCCTGCGCCTGGGCGCGGACGACTATCTTGTCAAGCCGTTTGAGATAGTGGAGCTGCTCGCGCGGGTGGAGGCCGTGCTCCGGCGTGCGGGCAAGTCGATAACCGAGATCAGCATCGGCGGGCTGACGATAGACACGCGCTCCCACACCGTGATGCGCGGTTCAAGGGCCATCCCGCTGACGGCGAAGGAGTTCGAGCTGCTGCTGCTCTTTGTCCGCAACCGCAACATCGCCCTCTTCCGCGAGACGATCTACGAGCGCGTCTGGGGCAGCGAGTACATGGGCGACTCCCGCACCGTGGACCTGCATGTCCAGCGCCTGCGCAAAAAGCTGCACTGGGACGACAAGATAAAGACGATTTACAAGGTGGGATACCGACTTGAGATCTAAGCTGGGGCGCACCGCCTTCCCGCTGGGGCTGTTCCTGCACTCCGCCTGCGCCGTCGCGGTGATAATCTGCGTCGGCGCCTGCCTCGCCATAGCGCGGGGGGCGGAGCTCTCATACGGCACATATGCGCTGTTCCTGCTCCTGGCCTCACCGGTCGGGGGCGGCGTCGTCGTGCTCTCGGCCATGAGCGCCCAGAGGCGCACCGAGCGCGAGGCCGAGCGCCGCCGTCAGAAGGCGGAGGAGCTCGAGGGCGAGATAAAGCTGCTCGAGGAGGCCGCAGACCGCCGTGAGGAGTTCATCGCGAGCTTCGCACACGAGCTCAAGACCCCGCTCACCGCCATAATCGGCTATGCGGACATGCTCCGCTCCCGCGAGATGAGCCCGAAAAACAGGTTCACCGCCGCGGGCTATATTTTCTCCGAGGGCAAGCGGCTGGAGGCGCTCTCACTCAAGCTGATGGAGATAATCGTCTCCGGCAAACAGGGCATAGAGCGCCGGAAATTCGACGCCCCGTATTTCATACGGGAGGTCGCCGCCGTGACGGTGCCGAGCCTCGCCGCCGACGGCATGACGCTCGACATGCGCTGGGAGCCCGGCGAGGTCGAGATCGAGCCCGACCTCTTCAAGACGCTGATGATAAACCTCATCGACAACGCGCGCAAAGCCTCCCGCAAGGGCCAGAACGTGGAACTCTTCGGCAAGCGGGAGGAGGGGGGCTACGCCTTCTACGTCCGTGACCACGGCAGGGGCATGAAAAAGGAGGACCTCTCCCGCATAACGGAGCCCTTCTACATGATAGACAAGAGCCGCTCCCGCGCACAGAACGGAGCGGGCCTCGGTCTCGCGCTCTGCCAGAGGATAGCCGAGCTGCACGGCACCACGCTCGAGTACGAGAGCGAGCCCGGTCAGGGGACGACGGTGCGAGTTTACCTGAAGGGGGGCGGTCAGGAGTGAAAAAGCCCGGCTCCGGCGCCGCCGCCGTCATACTCACGGTGCTGATCTTCGGCGTCTGCCTCGCCGTGCCCGCGCTGATGCTCCATGCCCGGACGGAACAGGTCGAGGAGGAGCCCGCACCCACCGAGGCGCTCAGCCTTGCCGAGCGCGTGGAGCTCTACGGGCGCTACGACTCCGGCGAACTCGCCCGCCGCAACCTGGACGAGTCGGAGATCGACAACGACACGCTGATGTCAGCCGTCCGCCGCGCCAACGCCCTCGAGACCTCGCTCGTCGCCGACCAAGGCGCACAGCGCAGCCTGAGCTCCACCGGCACCAACTTCTACACCGTCTCCGACGGCACGGGCAGCATCCGAATCATGGAGTACTACCGCGAATGGGTGGGCGACTGGAGCAACTGGTTCTGGGTCAAGCTGAACATAGACACGCTCGAGGCGCTCTACTGCTACTACTCCGCCGCCTGCGAGCGGAACATCTCCGACTACGACCGCTACGACTTCTACAACGCCAGCGCCATG
>CAUAHS010000110.1 GCA_958428885.1 uncultured Eubacteriales bacterium | reverse complement strand
GGCCTGTTTTTCGCCTATGTTCTTTTCAACGTTGAGGAAGACGAGCAGCACGGCGAGAATGACGCCGGTGAAGGTCTCGAGTCCCACAAAGCCGAAGGTGATGACGCTCTGCACCGTCTCGCTCTGCACGGCGATGAGCTCGCCGGCGGCGTCATAATATGGCGCAACGTAGCCGGCTCCGGCCAGCAGGCCGTTGAACACGCCCGTGCAGATGCCGACCATGGCGACGTTGATGGTGTTGTAGACGCTCATGGCCAAGCCGTCGGAGCGGAAGCCGGTCTTCCACTCCATGTGGTCGAGCACGTCCGCAAAGAGGGCCATAAAGACATAGGAGCAGGGCAGACCGCCGATATTCTTGATGAACTGGCCGATGAGCATGATGACCATGCTGCTGGGGAACATCCAGCAGATGGCGCTGCCCAGGGCGTAGAGGATGAAGCCCGCGAGCGTGACGTTCCGCTTGCCGAAGCGCTTTGCCAGCGGCCAGACGGCGAAGATGCCGATGCCCATGGGAATGCCGCCGATGACGGAGATGAGCGTCTGCGTGACGCCGTCGTTGTATGTGCCGAGGACGTAGTTGCAGAAGTAGACGAGGCTGAGATTCTTGATGGTCGAACCGAAGAGGTATATGAGGAAGTAGGCGTAGATGAGCAGCATGTATTTGTCTGTGAAGATGGCCTTGAGCTGCTTGAGAAATGGGACGGCCTCGGCCTCGCCGTTCTCCTGCCCCTCGAGCGTGACGCGCTCCTTGGTGAAGTAGTACTCCAGCACAGTGAGCGGCAGGGCAAGGATCGACAGCAGGCTCATGAGCGCTATCCACTTCGGCTTGTCAACGCCTATGGACGGCATTATGACCATCGGAAAGATGAGCGCGACGAGAATGCCGGTCATCATGATGTTGGCGATCTGGTTGAAGACCGAGAGCTTGCCGCGCTGCGTGGTGTCGCGCGTGGAGAGCGGCACCATGAGGTTGTGGCTCATGTAGTAGATGGTGAAGGCAATGGAGTAAAAGAGGTTGTAGCTCACCATGACCCAGACCGCCTGCACGCCAGTGGATGCGTTCGGCACGGTGAAGAGCAGCACGCCCGTCACTGTGACGAGCGGCGCAGAGATGAGCAGCCATGGCCTGGCCTTGCCCTGGCTGGTGCGCGTGCGGTCGATTATATAGCCCATGAGTATGTTGGTGACGGCATCTATGATCTTGCTGATTATGGGAAAGACCACCAGAAAGGCCCCGCCCCAGAATCCGGTGAGCCCCAGAACGTCCGTGTAGTATACATTCAAATATGTGTTGAGCACCGCATTGAGCAGCAGAGCGCCCATCGGCCCGAGAAGATAGCCCAGCCAGCGCTCACGCCCGGAGACTTCCTGAGTACGCACCCGGCTTGCAAAGAGCGGTTTTTCAACCCATGCGAACAGCTTTTTACCCATTGTTCCTGCCTCCCTGTCTTGACTCTGCGATTTGCCGATAATCATACGGCCAACAACGTTTCTTTTAGAAATATAGCACATATGCTCCCGGACTCTCTTGCAAAATGGTATGGCATTTCATATAATTGTAAGGAAAAGGGGCAACGATATTGAACGACGTCGATTTGAACTATATCTGCACCGTCCTCGGCAACCTCTCGGGCTTGCCGATACGCCTGTTCCGGGACGGGGAGCAGGTGTTTTATCACTCGCTGGTGAAGCTGCCGGCGGACCCGATGAAGGTCTTTGCGCCGGAGCTGATGGCGATAACGGAGCGGGTGGGCTACTATGTCACGCCGGATTTTTACTATTTCGGCGTGGTAAATTCAGGAAACATCAAGCTGATCGCCGGCCCGGCGAGCCAGATAGGCGGCGGAGAGCGGGAACTGCGGGAGCTCGCCTTCCGCGCTGATGTTCCCAAGGACCAGGTCGGGGAGTTCGTGTCGGCAATGCGTGCGATAGTGCCGATGCCGCTGGAGAGCATCATCCAGATGCTCTGTGCGGTGAACTTCATGCTCAGCGGAGAGCGGCTGGAGCTCAAGGACGTCACGATATACGACTCTGAGCAGCGCGAGCTGAGGGGCGCCGTCGAGCGGCAGCAGTTCAACGCACGCATGTCCGGAACGCCGGGTGAGTCACACAATACGCTGGACATAGAGCGCGAGATATTGCAGATCGTGCAGCGCGGGGACGTCCAGGCACTGGAGGCATGGGCGGCCAAGGCGCCGGCGGTGCGCGGCGGAGTCATCGCCTATGACCAGCTGCGCCAGCTGAAGAACACCTTCATCGTGACCTGCACGCTTGTCTCCCGAGCCGCAATAACCGGAGGAATGACCACAGACGACGCCCTTGCGCTGAGCGATTCGTACATCCGAAAGTGCGAGCTGCTGGGCAGTGCGGAGCGCATATCGAACTTACAGTTCCACATGGTAGCCGACTACACCCGCCGTGTGGCGCGTCTGCGGGGTGCGAGGACCACGGAGCTGACGCTCAAGGTGGCCAACTATGTGCAGCACCACCTCTGCGAGCGCATAAGCGTGAAC
The DNA here is from genome assembly GCA_958428885.1 of uncultured Eubacteriales bacterium. GTDB lineage: Bacteria > Bacillota > Clostridia > Oscillospirales > Oscillospiraceae > Scatomorpha. Next base: position 3,956 of record CAUAHS010000110.1, on the reverse strand, counting down.
GACATGGCGAAGGAGCTGTACCTGAGCCGCCCGTACCTGTCGGAGCGCTTCAAGGCCGAGTCGGGCGAGAGCCTGACGGACTACATCCTGCGCGAAAAGACGGTGGAGGCAAAGCGCCTCCTCGACTATACGGACAAGAGCCTCACGAGCATCAGCTCCTACCTCGGTTTCTCCTCGCCGAGCCACTTCTCGCGGGTGTTCAAAAGATACACCGGCCTCCTGCCAAGCGACTACCGCGGGAAATAGCAAGCGCGGGAGCATCGACCTGCGGCGGTTTCAAAATCCGGACGGGCTTTACCGTGAGGACGTTGGCGCCGCGTGCATTCGCCGCGAGGTTCGGAGCGTCTGCGGACGCAGGTCTCCGGCAGACAGCAAGATCGCCGGAGCGGTTTTCACCGCTCCGGCGATCTGTCTTGTTCATAGCCCTCACTCACGCTAAGGGAAGGCGCAGGGTGAAGGTGCTGCCCTTGCCCGGCTCGGACTCGGCTTCGGCGCTGCCGCCGTGTTCGAGGGCGAAGGTGCGGACGATGTAGAGACCGAGACCTTCGCCGCTGCCGTCGGGGCGGCGGGTGAAGCCGCGCTCAAAGACATGGGGCAGATCCTCCGGGGCGATGCCCATGCCTGTGTCAGCGACGCCTATGACCGCACTGCCGTCCTCGCGTCGCAGCGAGAGCGTGATGCGCCCGCCCGGCGGCGTAAAAGAGAGCGCGTTGTAGCAGAGATTCTCCAGCGCCGCACGCAGCTGGGGCTCACCGGCGGAGACATGCAGCTCCCCTGCCAGAAGCTCCAGACAAAAGCGCTGACCCCCTAATTCAAGGTCCGGCCGGTTGCTCTCGTAAAATCCACGCAGAAAGGCGCAAAGCTCCAACCTCTCCGCACCCTCCGCCGCGCGCTCAGCACGGGAGAAGTCCTGCAGCAGGCCGAACCTGTCCTCGACGGCGCCCACACGCTCCGAGAGCGCGTCAAGGCAGGCGCTCGTCTCGGCATCCAGAGTCACGCTGCTGCCGCGTACGAGGTCGGCGTAGTTCCGGACGGCGGAGAGCGGATTTTTGAGGTCATGCACCAGCGTCGCAAGCAGCTCCCGCCGTTCGACGAGCAGCGTCTCCAGCGCGCGGGTCTTGCGCTCCACCTCCTCGTTCAGGCGCTCGTTGAGGCGGCGGTTCTCGCGCACCATCCTGACCCCGCGGTGCACCATCAGCGCCGCAAAGCCGGCGACGAGCGCAAAGGCTCCATACTCCTCCGGCCAGGCCCCGAACTCGGGCTCCAGATAGCCCGCCGTCAGCGCCGAGACAGCGACGAAAAAGCCGTACAGTCCCGCCGAACAGAGCAGATACCTCCCGAGCGCCACCTGTTCCCTCAGCGCCCGGGCGGAGAGGAAGATGAGATAGGCGCCGGCCAATATCTTCCATGCAAAAAGCAGCAAACCATAGCAGTTGATAAGAAGCGGCGCATATGGTAGGATAAAAACCGGAAAAATCACGCAGACCGCGCACATCGCAGCCGCAGCAGGTACCGCCGCCCGGCGCTGGAAGCCCAGCCGTGCTGCGCCGGAGAGCTCGCCCGCGAGCAAGATGGCGCAGAGCAGCACCGCCGCAGCGCAGAAGTCCTCCACGGCATAGAGAGAGCGTATCGCGGGCACACCCAGCGTGCGCAGGAAGGGGTAACTCATGCGCAGCGCATAGGCCATGCAGAGCAGGCCCAGTCGCCGTGTCAGCCTGTCCCGACCCAGCGCCCAGAGGGCGAAGTTCAAAAGCGCCGCCGCCAGGGAGAAAAAGCACAGCAGCCCGTACACCGCGAGCCTCGCGGATATCAGCCGGGCTATAGCGCTGGGCGTTCCTACCGCGGGCGGGTAGTACATGCCCGAGTAGTAGTGCGTGTAGTTGGCGCACTGTATGATGATCTCCGTGCTGCCTGAGGCGGTGAAGGAGTAGACGCCGTCCATGACTCGGGGCTCATAGGGCTCGACACCGCCCTGCTCGCCCGCAAGTTTGCCGCCTATATAGACACGACCGGCACAGAGCAGCTCGGGCAGATAGAGGCTCAGCTCCAAGCTCTCTCCGGGGTTCTCCAGCACGAGGCGGTAGGTCGCCTCGCCGTAGGGGCTGCCGAGCTGGGCGCTGAAGTTCGGATACTGCCCGGCGTAGGTGTACTCCTCCGCCTGCCGCCCGGAGGCAAAGTCCCCGGGCGAGAGCAGCTCGCCGGGGTAGAACTCCCAGCCGTCCACGAGCCACGCGGGCTCCTCCGGGTCGGACTGGAGCACGTTGAAGCCCCAGCCGCCGCTGAGTGCGGAGGTGTATTTGTTGTCCCAGCGATATTGGCTCAATACGGCCAGCAACCCCACAAGGAGGAACGCCGAGAGTATCAGAAGGCTTTGCCGGGTCTCTTTGCGCATCGGACCACCTCCGGGAAGGAAAATGAGATGAAAAAGCGATTGAGTATATTGTTGATATGCTGCGTCCTGACCCTCAGCCTCGGCACGCCGACCCTTGCCCTGGTGTTCGTGCCGCCCGAGGGCGGCGGTGAGGCGGGCGGGAGCGTGGAGATACCCGAGCACAACGTCGGGTTGGGGGCGCTCACCATCGGCGAGGGACAGACGGTGTCTTACACGGTCGTGGGCTCGCAGTTTAATCCGGAGGAGGGCTCCGGGTTCTATGCCGGGCAGCTGAACCTCACCGTCACCGGACCGGTAGTTATAGAGAGCGGCGGCTGTCTCTCCATCGGGCCGATATCCGTGGGCGGCACTGAGAAGCGCCCTGTCATAAAGGCCGAGCTGGGCGAGACGCCGCTCATCACAGTGAAAGCCGGCGGACAGCTCATCATCCACTACGCCGACTTTGCTCTCACGGGCACAGGCACGCTCATAAAGCAGGAGCCGGGAGCGGCGGTGTCACTGACCGGCTCCACCGGGTATGAGGACGCCGTCGAGTGGTCCGGGGCGGTCGTGGACAACGGCGATACCGCGCCGAAGGATGTGCACCTTGAGGCGGGTACGCCGCTGACGCCGGAGCTGCTGCCTGCGGTACTTGACGTCGCCGTCCTCGACCGGGGACAGGAGAGCTATGAGACGCTCGCGCTCTCCTGGGAACTGGGCGAACACCATGGGCAGAGCGAAGGCAAGGCGGAGCTGACCGGCAGCTTTCTCGATGAAAACGGCGAGGTTCTGCACTCGCTGCGGCCGCTCACGCTGACAGTGTACTGGTACGAGACCGGCGAGCTCACGGTAACGGACGCACGCTGGACGGGCGACGAGGCCGTGACGGCGGCGCTCCTCTTTGACGAGCTGCCAGATGGCCTGCAGACATATGACGTCTGGGGTCAGACCTCACCGGACGGCGAGGTATGGACGGATTTTTACGACTTTGATGTGACGGGTGATCCCGACGAGGGCTATACCGCCATCTTCTACCTATATGACGACAACGAACCGAGGTATTTCCGCCTAGCCGCGTCCAACTCGGATGGGAGCAAATACTGGTACTCCAGGGGCTTCCTTCTGCCCACGGAGGAGGACAGCGACGAGGACCAGGGCGGCAACCGCGGCGGCAGCACCACGCTGTTCCCGCCTCTTCGGGAGCCGGAGCCCAGCCCCACGCCGACGCCGGAGCCCACGCCCACGCCTACGCCGACGCCGGAACCCACGCCTGAGCCGACGTATCAGCCGCCGATACTGGGCACGACGGGCTCTGAGCACACCATTTCCCCTGCGCCGGAGCCCACGCCCACGCCTACGCCGGAACCGACGCCGGAACCCACGCCTGAGCCGACACCCGAACCGGCTCCGCCCGCCTCGCCCGGCTCGGAGCCCGCTGAGGACGTGGAGATAGCCGCCCCGGACATGCCGGAGCGCAGCTCCACAGGCGGGGCGGACCTTGTGACTACGGTCGTCCTGGCCGCCGCGGGAATTGCTGTCTGCGGTGTGGTGGGTGCAGCCGCGGCGGGGCTTTTCAAAAAGAGAA
>CAUAHS010000109.1 GCA_958428885.1 uncultured Eubacteriales bacterium | reverse complement strand
GTGGAGTCCAGAGGCAAAGCCTCTGGCCGCGCTCCGCAGAGCGCGGAACCCCCTTGTGCTTATAAAAGCGCAGGATGGGGTCCAAGGGGGAACCCTCGCCGGGGGTTCCCCCTTTTATTCTTTCACAAACAAATGCACAAAAAAACTCCGCTGCAAGAGCAGCGGAGTTTTTTGTTTAAGGTATTTGCCTGAAGGATTACTTCGTGGCCTCGACAGCCTTGGCATCGCCGGTGATCTCGCCCTTCGCCTGCTTGGCAAAGGTCTGGATGCCGCTGATGCTGACGATGACAGCGAGGATGACGAGGGCAGCCGCGAAGATCAGCTGGAACCAGTTGCCCCACTGAGCGTCGCCGCCGGCGATGGCGCCGACCTTGCTGATGATGGTCATGATCAGGGAGGTCAGGGTGGCGACCAGCATGAAGATCATGGGGATGAAGAACATCTTGTTGCTCTTGCCGATGTTGCCGAGCCAGCAGGCGACGGCCATGAGGGCCAGGCCGGCGAGGAGCTGGTTGGCGGCGCCGAACAGACCCCAGATCTGGCTGAGGCTCAGGAAGCCGATGCCGCAGCCGACGATGACGAGGAACAGGGTGCCGACCAGGGGCTTCGCCAGGAAGCCGCGGAAGCCGGGGATCTTGGAGGGATCCTCGCCCTCACGCACGAAGAGCTCGGTGAACATGTAGCGGCCCAGACGGGTGCCGGTGTCCAGGGAGGTCAGCGCGAAGACGGAGACGGCCAGAGTGATCAGGGTGTAGATGGTGTCGTACAGGGGGTTCGCGAACTCAGCATTGGTGCCGGTCATCCAGGAGACCATGGAGGCAATGCCGGAGGCGAAGATCGCCGGAGGAGCAGCGGTGGTCAGGGTGCCGGCCTCGCCGCCGCCGCCTTCCTTGACGAGGTTCCACACCACGCCGATGGAGATGACGGACACGAGAGCCAGGACGCACTCGATGATCATGGCGCCGTAGCCGATGACCTTGGCATCCTTCTCGGAGTTGATCTGCTTGGAAGTCGTGCCGGAGCCGACCAGGCTGTGGAAGCCGGAGATGGCGCCGCAGGCGACGGTGATGAACAGGACCGGGAAGAGGGTGCCGATGCTGGAGGTGAAGCCGGTGTACGGAGGCAGGTCGAAGGAACGGCCGGCAGTGCCGCCGAGGACGCCCACGATGGCGATGATCATCATCGCGTACAGCAGGAAGCTGGACAGGTAGTCACGGGGCTGGAGGAGTATCCAGACCGGGAGCAGGGAGGCCAGGGTGATGTACACGGCGATGAAGATGACCCAGGCGGTACGGCTCATGTTGACGCCGACGTTCAGGCCGATGATGGTGATGACAACGATGCCGATGACGCCGATGACAGTCGCGGGGCCAACCTTCGCGCCCTTGCGGTAGACGAAGAAGCCGAAGATGATGGCGATGACTATGAACAGCAGGCTCGTAGTCGCGGTGGAGGCGTTGCCGGAGCAGTTGTCACGGCCAACGGTGATGAAGGGCAGAGCCTCCTGGCCCTCGCCAGCGACGGACACGAAGGTGCCGGCGACGACGGAGGTGAAGCTCGCTATGACGAGTATGAGAACCAGCAGCGCGAAGATGACGAACAGCTTATAGGCCTTGGGGCCGATGTTGTCCTTGATGACCTCGCCGATGGAACGGCCGCCGTGACGGATGGAGGCGAACAGAGCGCCGAAGTCGTGCATGGCGCCGAAGAAGATGCCGCCGATGACGATCCAGAGGAAGACAGGCAGCCAGCCGAAGACAGCAGCCTGAATGGGGCCGTTGATGGGGCCGGCGCCGGCGATGGACGAGAAGTGGTGGCCCATCAGGACGGCAGGGTTAGCAGGGACGAAGTCCTTGTTGTCAAACTTGGTGTGCGCGGGGGTCGGACGGTCGGGGTTAACGCCCCACTTCTTAGCCAACCAGGAGCCATAGAATATGTAGCCCAGGCCGAGAAGAACTATGCCGACAACCAGAATGAGAATTGCGGTCATACTTTTTCACTCCTTAACAATTTCCTGAAAAAACTCACAAGATTGCCGCCAGCTTTGTTTGTCTCGATCAACTCCTTTTCAAGCTCTACGGCCGCGACCTTCAAGGCAACCCAGCCCTGGAGGCCAAACTTGAAGCTCTTGTAGAACTTCCGGCCGCGAATGATTTTCTGCGCTTCTGGATCTATTACATCCGCCACAAACAGAGCGATGATGTACGACTCTCTGTGCTCCGGGTGGGGCTGCACCTGCGGCAGACCGTCCGCCAGAGCAAACTCGATGCATTTTGACGCCGTCTCGGCGTCCAGGACAGGCACAGAGAAGATATAGGCATACTCGTTTGTTTCAGCTGCCCATATCTTCGCTTTTTTAACAAGTATATAACCCTCGCTCCGCTCGTGGAAGGCCGCGCTGTAAAGCAGCGGCAGACCCGTACCGGCGTCGCCTTCGGTTATATCATAATAGTATTCGTAAGACTCCCTGAGCTTTTCCAGGAACCCGGCTCTGTTCCAAGCCAAATAAAATGCACCGCTCTTTCAAATCCGTTAAAGAATTGTTCAAATTTCAATACATAATATACCTCTGCGCGCGAAAGAAATCAATACCAAATAAATTTTGATTACGTACATTTCTTTGGATAAATGTCTGATTAAATTCATTCAATGTGCAGTCTGTACAATAATTTGAAAATAATTTGTGAACGATTTCGTCCACGCTGCAACTCCGCTATTTACAATGAGAACAGATTATTGTATCTTAATAGAAACAAAAAGACAGAAAATCGGCTCAGATGGTGATAAGGAATGGTCAAGAAGGACCCCGGCGCACGGATGAGGCTCTGTGCGCCCTGTCTCTTTGGGCTGGAAGGCCCGCTCGGCAACGAGTTGAGACACATGGGAATGGAAGCTGTCGCGCCCGAAAATGGGCGCGTGCTCTTTGAAACGGACGCCGCAGGCCTTGCCCGCGCAAACATAAGGTCGCGCTTTGCAGAGCGCATACTGCTAGAACTGGGCTCCTTCCCCGCCCGCAGCTTTGACGAGCTCTTCGAGGGGGTGCGCGCCATACCGCTCGAGGACTGGCTGTCCCGGGACGCCGCCTTCCCCGTCAAGGGCTGGGCGCTGGAGTCCCAGCTCCACTCCGTGCCCGACTGTCAGAGCATCATAAAAAAGGCCGCCGCCGTCAGGCTCGGCGCAGCCTACGGGCTCTCCCACCTGCCCGAGACCGGCGTGCTCTATCAGATGCAGTTTTCAATAATGAAGGACGAGGTCCGCATCTACCTCGACACCAGCGGCACAGGACTGCACAAGCGTGGTTACCGCCCCGCCCAGGTGGCGGCGCCTCTGCGGGAGACTCTGGCCGCCGCGATGGTGGACATTGCCGGCTACCGAGGCCGGGGCGACTTCTGCGACCCCTTCTGCGGCAGCGGCACGATAGCCATTGAGGCCGCCCTCGCCGCAAAAGGTCGTGCACCGGGCATTAACCGCGGCTTCTCCGCCGAAAAATGGGCCTGCCTCCCCGCGGGGATCTGGTCCGACGAGCGCGATGCCGCCCGGAGCCGGGAATATAACGGCGATTACCGCATCTTCGCCTCCGATATCGACCCCAAAGCCGTCGAGATCTCCCGAGCCAACGCCAAGCGCGCGGGCGTCGAGGAACTGATCCGCTTCTCCGTCGCGGACGCCAGGGAGTTTTCCCGCGCCACGGAGCGGGGCGTCATCGTCACGAACCCGCCCTACGGCGAGAGGCTCATGGAAAAGCGCGAGGCCGAGCAGCTCTACGCCGACTTCGGCCGGGCACTCGCCAGCGTCCCCGGCTGGGACCTCTATCTGCTCAGCTCCCACACCGAGCTGGAGCGGAGCCTGGGCCGCACTGCCGACAGGAGACGCAGGCTCTACAACGGCATGATCAGATGTGAGCTTTACATATATAAAAATGGGGGCAGCCGCAGATGAAGCATCTCTTTATAGTCAATCCCGTGGCGGGCAAGCAGAAGCCGGAGGACAAACTGCGGCTCATCAATGAGGCCATAGACCGCCTCCCCGCCGAGCAGCGCGAGCGCGACAGCTTTGACATATACGTCACCGAGGCGCCCATGGACGCCTGCCGCCACATCCGCGAGACCGCGGCGGACGGCCATGAACTGCGTGTCTACGCCTGCGGAGGCGACGGAACGCTCAACGAGTGCGTGAACGGTGCGGCCGGTCTCCCCAACGCCGCCGTCACCCACTTCCCCTGCGGCACGGGCAACGACTTCATCAAGATGTTCGGCAAGGACAAGGACCGCTTCTTCGACCTCACGGAGCTCATAAACGGCGAGGTCCGCCCCATAGACGTCATAAAGTGCAACGGCCGGTACAGCGTCAACATCTGCTCCATGGGCCTGGACGCCCGCGTGGGCACGGACGTGCACAAGTACAGCGGCATGCCCCTCGTCGGCGGCCCGGCTGGCTACGTCGTCTCCCTCGTCGCCAACTATATAAAGGGCATCACCACCACCATGACCGCCCGGGCAGAGGGCCTCACCTGCGGACCGGAGCTCAACCTCGTCTGCGTCTGCAACGGCCGCTTCTACGGCGGCGGTTTCAACCCGACGAACGACGCCAGACCCGACGACGGATACATGGACGTGCTCATCGTCTCCGGCGTCTCCCGGCTCACGATCGCCGGAGCGCTGATGAAATACGCCACCGGCAAGTACCGCGCCTATCCGCAGTACATAACCTTTGTCCGCACCCGCCACCTCGAGATAGACGCCGCCGAGAGCGAGGTCATCAACGTCGACGGCGAGGCGGAGTACGGCAGCCACGTGGTCTTTGACCTCGTGCCCGGGGGCGTGAACTTCCTCTTTCCCAGAAATATGGCATTTTTCAACTGAGTTCGAGCCGGGCAAACCTATCCATTCTGGATGTTAACAAAAAATTCTCAACTTTTTATATAATACTCCTTGACAATTTTCAGAATTGTGTTATGTTTATAAGCGGGTTAGCACTCAGGGTGTTTGAGTGCTAACCCGCTAAAGCTGTATTAAATAAACTTAGGAGGTAATATATAATGAAACTCACGCCTTTGGCCGACAGGGTCGTGCTCAAGCAGAAGGAAGCCGAGGAGAAGACCAAGAGCGGCATCATCCTCGCCTCTTCCGCGCAGGAGAAGCCCGAGCTCTATGAAGTCATCGAAGTTGGCCCCGGCGGAATGGTGGACGGCAACGAGGTCGTCATGTCCGTGAAGAAGGGCCAGACCGTGCTGGTCGGCAAGTACAGCGGCACCAAGGTCAAGATAGACGAGGAAGAGCTCACGATAGTCAAGCAGGGCGACATCCTTGCGATAGTTGAGTAATTGTTTGGAGGGAATTACAATGGCAAAGCAGATCATATATGGTGAAGAGGCCCGCAAGGCCATCGAGCGCGGCGTGAACCAGCTCGCCGACACCGTGAAGATAACCCTCGGACCCAAGGGCAGGAACGTTGTCCTGGGCAAGAAGTTCGGCTCTCCGCTGATCACCAACGACGGCGTGACGATAGCCAAGGAGATAGAGCTTGAGGACCCGTTTGAGAACATGGGCGCCCAGCTCATCCGCGAGGTCTCGACCAAGACCAACGACGTGGCCGGCGACGGCACTACCTCCGCCACCCTGCTGGCCCAGAACATGATCCGCGAGGGTCTGAAGAACCTCGCCGCCGGCGCCAACCCGATGGTTATGCGCCGCGGCATCCAGAAGGCCACCGAGGCCGCTGTCGCCGAGATCCGTGCGAACAGCCAGCCGGTCTCCGGCAGCCAGGACATCGCCCGTGTCGGCACCATCTCCTCCGGCGACGAGCTCATCGGCCGCCTGATCGCCGAGGCCATGGAGAAGGTCAGCCAGAACGGCGTCATCACCGTTGAGGAGAGCAAGACCGCCGAGACCTACAGCGAGGTCGTCGAGGGCATGCAGTTCGACCGCGGCTACATCACCCCCTACATGGTCACCGACAACGAGAAGATGGAAGCCGTCATCGACGACGCCTACATCCTCATCACCGACAAGAAGATCTCCAACATCCAGGAGATCCTGCCCCTGCTCGAGCAGATCGTGCAGGCCGGCAAAAAGCTGCTCATCATCGCCGAGGACGTCGAGGGCGAGGCTCTTGCCACCATCATTCTGAACAAGCTGCGTGGCACCTTCACCTGCGTGTGCGTCAAGGCCCCCGGCTTCGGCGACCGCCGCAAGGAGATGCTGCAGGATATCGCCATCCTGACCGGCGGCCAGGTCATCAGCTCTGACCTCGGCATGGAGCTCAAGGACGCCAACGTCCAGATGCTTGGCCGTGCCCGCCAGGTCAAGGTGACCAAGGAGAACACCATCATCGTCGACGGCGCCGGCGACAGCGCCGCCATCAAGGACCGCATCGCCCAGATCAACAACCAGATCGGCGTCACCACCAGCGACTACGACCGTGAGAAGCTGCAGGAGCGTCTCGCCAAGCTGAGCGGCGGTGTTGCCGTCATCAAGGTCGGCGCAGCCACCG
>CAUAHS010000108.1 GCA_958428885.1 uncultured Eubacteriales bacterium | reverse complement strand
GGCGGAAATCACACATGATGAACAAAGATGAAGTATACGGTGTGAAGTTCCCCACCATGAAGCCCCTGGACGCCCAGAAGACCGAGAAGAAGGCCGAGAGCGCCCCCGCTCCCGCCGCTCCGGCGGTCAAGGCGGAGGAGGTCATCGACTTCTCCAAGGTCGAGGTCGAGCCCCTCTTTGCCGACTACGTGGACTTTGAGACCTTCTCCAAGAGCGACTTCCGCGTCGTCAAGGTCAAGGCCTGCGAGGCGGTCAAGAAGAGCAAGAAGCTCCTCAAGTTCACCCTTGACGACGGCAGCGGCACAGACCGCGTCATCCTCAGCGGCATCCACGCCTATTACGAGCCCGAAGAGCTCGTCGGCAAGACCTGCATCGCCATAACCAACCTGCCGCCGAGGCAGATGATGGGCATCGACTCCTGCGGCATGCTCATCTCCGCCGTCCACCACGAGGAGGGCGAGGAGCGGCTGCACCTGCTGATGGTCGACGACCACATCCCCGCCGGCGCCAAGCTCTATTGAGCGGGAGGTGAGAACTGTGAAATGCCTTGTCGTAATCGACGTGCAGAATGACTTTGTCACCGGCTCGCTCGGCACGGCGGAGGCGGTGGAGATGCTCCCGCGCCTGCTGGAAAAGATGGGCTCCTTCGAGGGCGCCATCCTCATGACCCAGGACACGCACGGTGCGGACTACCTCAGCACCCAGGAGGGCAAAATGCTGCCCGTGGAGCACTGCATAGAGGGCACGGAGGGTTGGAAATTCCCCGAGAAGGTGGAGGCCCTGCGTGAGAGCAGGGGCGCCCGCGTCTACGAAAAACCCACCTTCGGCAGCACAAGGCTCGTCTCCGAGCTCAAGCGCCTCTACGACAGCGGCGAGCTCGAGTCCGTCGAACTCGTCGGCCTCTGCACCGACATCTGCGTCATCTCCAACGCGCTGATGATAAAGGCTGCGATGTCGGAGCTGCCCGTCTACGTCGACCCGGCCTGCTGCGCCGGAGTCACGCCCGAAAAGCACGAGGCTGCGCTTGAGGTCATGCGCAGCTGCCAGTGCATTCTGGAATGATCGCCGGATAATTTACAATTTGTTCATAAATACCCCGGAATATGATGCAACTCCGATACATGGCTGATGTACGCTGTGTAAAAAGAGGAAAATTCATGTTTCGGGGTGATTTTATGCGTACTTTCAAGAAAATGGCCGCACTTCTGCTGGCACTGAGCCTTACAGCAGGTCTTGCCGCGTGCGGAGCGGCGTCGCCGGGACAGGAGCTCCCGGCGCCGGAGGAGCCGGACGCTGTGGAGACGGCGGAGACGGTGGGAGAGGGGCTCGTTAGCACGCTGGTCGTGAAGCAGGAGGAGCTGCCGGGCGGGCTGGCGGAGCTCTCAGCCATGAATCTGGCAGGGGAGGAGCTCATCCTCGCCGGCCGGGACGCCGCCGGTGCGCCGGGGCTCGGCAGCCTCGACGCGGACGGCGGCTTTTCCGCGCTCGCACTGCCCGATGACGTAGTTAGCGTAGACGCCGTGTGCTCCACAGGGGAGGCTGTCGCCGCCCTCGCCTCGACTGAAACGGGGATGTGTATCCTCAGCTTCGGCGGCGGCCAGGACTCGCGCACCGAGCTGGACGCCGACGACGCCTCGATGCTCTACGGCGACCTCGCCCTGGCGGTGCTGGACGGGAATTTTTACGTCCTGTACTACATGGGAATAGCCGAGTTCGGCCCGGACGGCATGGTCTCGCGCATCTGCAACGGTCCTGAAAAGTGGAGCTATTTCACCTCCATGCAGGAGGCCGGCGGGCGCATCTACGTCGCCATGGGCGACGGCATGAACGGCGGTTCCGTCCTCTGCGAGCTGGACACCTCGGACCTGAGCCTCGAGAGCGTGGACATCGGCGAAGCCGAGATAGACGGCCTCGGGCTCGACGCCGGGGGCGGGCTGCTGCTCGGATTGAGCACCGGCGGGCGGGACATTGCCGCCTCCCTGGGCACTGACGGGCCGGAGGAGCTCTTCGACTGGTCGGAGCCGGGCATAGTCTCGGCGAGTTTCAAGCGCTTCTGGCGGCTCTCCGGCGGGGACTATGCGTTCTTCAGCTACGGGGACAAGGCGCTGAACCTGCTCAGGGAGGAGCTGGCGGCGCCGAGAACGGAGCTGACGCTGCTGACGGACTATCCGCGCTCGGAGCTCTACGCCATGGTGAACGCCTTCAACCTTGCCAACCCGGACTACAAGGTCAGCGTCGACACCCTGGGCGAGGACGGGCTCACCATGGAGCTTTTGCAGACCCAGCTCATCGCCGGACAAGGGCCGGACATCTTTGCCTTTTACACATACGACACCCTCACGCGCCTCGGGCCGTCGGCTGCGGTCGACCTGCTCGGTTACCTGGACGCGGACGGGGAGTATTCCCGCGAGAGCATCGTGCCCGGGCTGCTAAAGGCCATGAGCACGGACGGGGCGCTGTACGCGCTGCCCTACGACTTCTCGATCACGACCTTCACCGCGCCATCCTCCGCGATCCCTGAGCCGGGCATCACCTATGCCGAGGCGGAGGCTGCGGCGGCAGAGGCGGGCGTCCCGCTCTTTCCGCCCTGGATGACGCAGGAGACGCTCTGGGGCTGGCTGAGCGAGTTCGCCGCCGTGCAGTTCACGGACCTGGAGGCGGGGACTTGCAGCTTTGACAGCGAGAACTACATCGCCCTCCTTGAAAAATGCGCCGCCACCGACACGGAGCTGCCCGCCGACCCGAACCAGGCCTACAACGGCCTCCTGCAGTTCGAGACTCTGCAGCGCTTCGTCCGTCTTGCCGCGGTGAGCGAGAACTACGGCGGCGATTACACCTTTGCCGGGGTGCCGAACGACGGCTCGAACGGCAGCATGTTCTCCCTGGACCTCAGCTTTGCCATCTCTGCGCAGAGCGAGCACGCCGACGGGGCGTGGCAGTTCATAAGGTCGGCGCTCAGCCCGGAGATGCAGGGCCTTGCAACGATGCTGCCGGCTTCCCAGGCCGAGCTTGAGCGGCAGCTGGACACCATGGTCGAGACGGGCATGGACTTTTACGGTCAGTGGCTCCAGCTCACCGAGGCCGACGCCGAGAAGTTCCGCGTACTTCTCGACGGCACCACGACCGTGCAGGGCAGCCTGCCCACCGTTACAGACATCCTCTGCGATGACGCTGCGCAGTGCTTCGCCGGGCAGATAAGCGCCGAACAGGCCGCCGCATACAGTCAGGAGCGCGTGAGCACCTGGCTTGCGGAACAGGGTTGACAAACGTCTACCTCCTATGTTAAGGTAGACAAAAGTCTACCTTGGAGGTGCGAAAATGAAACGACGCAGCATTTCGGCCATGGCACTCGCGCTCGCCCTGCTGCTGGCCGCCTGCGGTGCGGACCCCGTGCCCGTAACGGAGCCGGAGGAGACGCAGGCTCAGACCACAGCCGTGCCGGAGACGGTATCGGACTGGCAGAGCGAGGGACGGGCATACAGGCAGAGCCCGGTGAACACCGGTGCGGACTCCACATCCGACATCTTCTGCCTCGGCGCGGACTATTACACGACTGCCATGTACTTCGGCAAGGACAGTCCGAGCGAATACGTCCTGCTCAAAAACGGCACGCGCTTCTATGCGCCGGAGGACGCCGCCGTGGAGCTCGCCTGCGCCGGGGAAGGCTGCCTCTGGCTGACGGAGAGCCGCCGGACCGGGGACGCCTGGCAGAGCCTGCTCGTGCAGCTGTCGACGGAGGGCAAGGTGCTCTCCGAGCTCGACCTCGGTACGCTGGGGCTGGGCGAGACGTATTTTTCCGCCATGGGCGCCTCGGACGAGGGCGTCTGGCTGGCAGGCTCGGGCAAAGCCGTGCTGATATCCGGCGGCGCCGTCGCGGCGGAGCTCACCGTCCCGGCGGAGGCGGAGGTCGTGTGCAGCGGCACCGGCGAGGTCTGCATCGCCGCCTATAATGACGAGGGAGTCGAGGTGAGCGAGCTCGGCTCCGGGGGCAGTGAGACGCGCTTCTCGCTGGAGGGGGCGGACTTGCGGGTGTTCGACGGCTCGGACGAGTTCTACCTCACCTGCGCCACGGAGGAGCGTCTCTGCGGTCTCGACAAGACGGGCGGTGCGACAACGGTGATCGTCTGGGCAGACTGCGGGACGGAGCTTGCCGAGCACTGGATGCTCTCTCCGCTCTCGGGCGGGGACTTCCTGCTCAAGAGCTCGATGGGCCTCAGCCTGCTCACGCAGGTGGAGCCCTCGGAGCTCCCCCGCGGCGGCGAGCTGACCATAGCGACCCTGGGCGGCAGCCTCTATGACATAACGCATCTCTTCAACATGAGCGGCTCGGGCTGGATGCTCACCGAGACGGACTACACCCAGGGCGGCGAGATAAGCGCCCAGGACGCGCTCACAAGGCTCTACGCCGACATAGCCGCCGGAGAGGGGCCGGACCTCCTGCTGCTCGACGGCATGCCGGTGGACAGCCTCGTCCGCCGGGGATATCTCGCGGACATAGCTCAGCTGCTGGAGGGCGACCCGGACATGAGCGCGGACGACATCGTGCTCGCGGGCAGACTCGGCGGCGGGACCTATTACCTCTCGCGCGGCTTCGGCATAGAGACATACGCTGGGCTGAAATCAAACTTCGGCGAGGCCGAGGGCTGGACGCCTGAGGAGTATCTGGAGGCCGAACGCTCCCTCGCCCCAGGGGCACAGATGATGTACTACGTCACGCGCGAGAGCTTCATGCACGACACCGCGCTGCGCTATATGCAGCGGGCTATCGACTGGCAGACTGGCAGCTGCGGTTTTGACAACGCCGGGTTTATCTCGCTGCTCGAGACGGCGGGGCAGATAACGGAGCACCCGGAGACCACGGAGTTCACGCCCTACACCCCGCCGGAGGAAGAGCTCCGCACGGGGGAGACATATGTCGAGACCGTCCACGTCGGCTGCGTCACCGCGATGCGCGACTTTGAGGAGCGGGTTGGGCAGGCGCTGAGCTTTGTCGGCATGCCCACTCCGGACGGGAGCAACGGCTCGGTCATAGACCCCAGCCAGCCGGTGGGCGTCCTCGCCGGGGGGAGAGAACTTCGACGGCTGCGTGGCGTTTTTGAAATTCCTGCTGCTCGGCTATGACTTGAGCTACGGCGCCGAAAACAACGCCTCCCTGCCCATGTACCGCCCGTATCTCGAGCAGCTGGAGGCGGACGCCGAGGCAGACGGCCGCATGACGCCGGAGGACACAGCGCGCTTTGAGGCCTTCCTCGCCTCGGTGGAGAACACAACGCTCTGCGACGAGACTGCCCTCTGCATGATCTGCGAGGAGGCTGAGGCGTATTTCGGCGGTGTGCGCACGGCGGAGGAGACCGCCCGCGTGATACAGGAGCGGCTGGCCATCTACGTCGCCGAGCAGAGCTGAGCCGCAGCAAAACACGGAAAAGTGCGGTGCACCGCGTGGTGCGCCGCACTTTTTTGGGGGCTTGTGCTTGCGTGGCGGTTGTGTTAGAGTTATATAATAATGTGACGGTTCTAGAACTTTTTGACAATGGGCGGCGGATATGTTACAAATGGAGAGGATAACTTCCAGGAAAAACGGGTATATAGCCTATCTGAGACGGCTCGCCTCCGAGGGCGCATTGAGGCGCGAGCGGGGCGAGACGGTGCTGGACGGGGAAAAACTCCTGGGCGAAGCGCTGGACGCCGGCTGTGAGGTAACGAGCGTGCTCGCTGACGAGGGACGGCTCCCGAAGCGGCTGCCGGAGGGGGCTAAGCTCTGCTTTGCGCCGCCCGAGCTCGTGGGCTATGCCTCGCCGGTCAAGAACAGTCCCGGCCCGGTCTTTACCGTGCGCCTTCCGGAGCGGAGCGCGCCGGAGCGCGTGGATTGCGCCATAGTGCTCGAGAGCGTGCAGGACCCCGGCAACGTCGGCACGGTCATCAGAACGGCCAACGCCCTGGGCGTCGGCGCGGTAATACTCACGGGCGGCTGTGCGGACCCGACCTCGCCCCGCTGTGTGCGGGCCACGATGGGGGCGGCCTTCCGCCAGTACGTCACGGAGACGGACCTCGCCGGGCTTTCGGCGCTGCTACGGAGCTGGGACCTCCCGCTGTACGGTGCGGCGCTTGCGCCGGGAGCTCGGGACATACGCGAGGTGCGGCTCGACAGGGCTGCCGTCGCCGTAGGCAACGAGGGGCACGGTCTTTCGGGCGAGCTCATGGACTTGTGCGACGGGGCGGTCATCATACCCATGACCCCAGGCAGCGAATCTCTCAACGCCGCCGTGGCCGGAGCCATAGTCATGTGGGAGCTTTCAGGCAGGAGACTGTGAGGAGGGCAAGGGATGTCGGAACTTAAATACTGGCTCTGGCTCTCATCCCTGACAGGCGTTCGCGCCAGGACAAAACGGCTGCTGCTCGAGCACTACGGCGGTGTGCGCGAGGTGTATTTTGCACCGAGAGGCGATTACGCCGCGTTGGGCGGGCTCACGGAGCAGGAGTGCACTGCGCTGGAGAACAAGAGCTTCGACCGGGCGTACGAGATAATGCGCAGC
>CAUAHS010000107.1 GCA_958428885.1 uncultured Eubacteriales bacterium | reverse complement strand
CGCTCAGCCGGTAGCTCTTCTCTCCCATTTGCAAACATATCCTCTTTCAGGTTTGGACATACATTCTATCATTTTTTTTGACTTGTAGCAAGGGGCATGCTTGTGCTATAATAGGTTCCGTATGTAATCAAATTGTAATTCTTCTTCACGGGAGACAAGCCATGCTCGAGGTATTGACTCCCGCTCCGGGTGCGGAGGCTGTCATAGCCGCCGTGCAGAGCGGAGCGGATGCGGTTTGTATACGCTTCGGCGGCGCAGGGGCACGCGGATTCACGCAGAGCGAATTCGCAAGGTCCGTGCGCTATTGCCGCGTGCGCGGCTGCCGGGTTTACGCCGAGCTGGACACGCTGGTGGCGGATTCCGAGATGGCGGCGGCGGCGGACTTTGTCCGCAGCGCCTGCGAAGCCGGGGTGGACGCCGTCATAGCCGAGGACTGGGGCTTCATCGCCGCGGCTAAGGCCGTAGCTCCGCTGATGCGTGTGTTTGCCGGACCGAAGCTCGGCATACACAATGCGGCGGGGCTGGAGGCTGCGGCGCAGCTGGGAGCTGCGAGGGTCATGCTGCCCTCCGAGCTGCCGCTGGCAGACATTGCGGCCCTGGCCAGGCGCAGCAGCGTGGAGCTGGGCGTGACGGTGCACGGTGCGCTGTGCTCGTCCTGGGAGGGGCAGTGCTACCTCGCCGCCGTGAACGGCCGGGGCAGCGCCAACCGGGGCGACTGTCCGGGACTCTGCCGGGAGCGGTACTCCCTCGGCGGGCGGATGGACGACTATCCGCTCAGTCTCAAGGACCTGCGTGGTCTGGACTACATCCCGGAGCTCGGGGACCTCGGCATAGCCTGTGCGGTGGTCGGCCGGGGCATAAAGCGGCCTGAGCAGCTTGCGAAGGTCACGGAGATATGCGTGAAATGCGTGCGGGAAGGGCGGAAACCCCTGGCGGCGGAAAAGGACGAGCTGGAGCTGGTCTTTACCGGGCGTGAGGGGACGGACGCCTATCTCCGCGGTGCGGTGGAGGACGACATGCTCTCCCTGCCCGGAGCGCCGGACAGGGACGCCGAGCGCGCGATGAACGCCGTGCGCAAGAGCTATGCGGACACGGAGCTGCGCCGGGTGAAGGTGGAGTTCTTCGCCCTCATCCAGCAGGGACGGCCCTTCCGCAGCGGCATCCAGGACCAGGACGGCAACCGAGCCGTCTGGAACGGGCCGGAGCCGATGCAGGCGGTGGGCCAGCCGCTGGGACAGAGGGCGGTGGAGGCCGAGTTCCGGCGCACCTCGGGCACGCCCTACGCCTGTGAGCGCGTGAACGTCATGCTCGGACGCGGTCTGATGCTGCCGGAGGGCCTCCTTCAGCAGGCGAGGCGGGAGCTCATCCACAGCCTCACCGCCAAGCGGGCGGAACCGCCCGCGATGCGCACCGGACGGCTGCCCATACCCGTGGGCGGAAAGCCCGCTGCGGACCATCTCACCGCCATATTCGAGGTCATGAACGCCGAGCAGCTCACTCCCGAGCTCGCCGAGCTGGCGCCGGGCTACATATACGCCCCGCTGACGGTCCTCGCCGAGAACCCGGAGCGGCTGGAGCCCTTCATGGGCGCCGGGGCGACGCCCGTGGCGGTCCTGCCACGCGTCATACGCGACACGGAGCTCAAGGAGACGGCGCGTCAGCTGGGCCGGGTGCGCTCCGCCGGAGTGACCCAGGCGCTCGTGGGCAATCTCGGCCACGTGGCGCTGACGCGGATGGCCGGCATGGACGCGCGCGGGGACTACTCGCTCAACATCTTCAACTCCTACTCGATGGACGTCGCCGCGAGCGCGGGACTGCTCTCCGCGACGGCCTCCTTCGAGCTCACGATGGAGCAGATAAAGCAGTTATCCAAGCCGCTGGATACGGAGATAATAGTATACGGCCGACTGCCCGTCATGCTGACGGAGCGCTGCCTCATCAAGACCAGCGCCGGGCGCTGCGCCTGCTCCACGCCCTCGCGCATGAGCGACGATTTCGGAGGCGTGTACCCGGTGCTGCGTGAGGCGGTGTGCCGCAACGCGCTCTACGGGCCGATGAAGGTGTTCCTGGCGGACCGTCTGGACGACGTGCTGCTCGCCGGGGTGCGCGGGATGCGGCTGATGTTCACGAACGAGGGCGCGCGCGAGTGCGTCGAGGTCGCAAAGAGCTTCCTCGGCAAGAGCGAATACCGGCCGAACGGCCTCACGCGCGGACTATATTACAGAGGTGTTGACTGATGGGCATGATACTGGCCTCGGGCTCGCCCCGGCGGCGGGAGCTGCTGGAGATGCTGGGTCTGGAGTTTGAGATACGTCCCGCCCGGGGCGGGGAACACCCGCCGGCGGGTGCAGGTCCGGAGGCGACCGTCCTCGCCCTCGCCGGAGCGAAGGCGGAGGAGATCGCGGAACACTCGGCGGAAAACGACGTCATAATAGCCGCGGACACCATCGTCTGGCTGGACGGCAAGCTCCTCGGCAAGCCGCACGACGAGAACGACGCGGCAAGGATGCTCCGTTCGCTCTCGGGACGGGAGCACGAGGTCTGGACCGGCGTGGCGCTCATAAGGGGCGCCGAGCGCGTGAGCGGAGCCGAACAGACCTTTGTGAAGTTCCGCGACCTCACGGACGGGGAGATAGCCGCCTACATAGCCACCGGAGAGCCCATGGACAAGGCGGGGGCCTACGGCGCACAGGGCTATGCCTCGCTCTTTGTGGAGGGCATCAGGGGAGATTTCTTCAACGTCATGGGCCTGCCGCTGTGCAGGCTGGGCAAAATGCTCGGTAAATTGGGTGTGAAGCTGCTTTGAAAGAATATCTGAAGAAAAACGGCATAAGGCTCGGCGTGGTCATCCTCGCCGTCGTGCTCGTCGCGCTGCTGGCGGGGCGGGTCATGGGCGGACGTGCGGACTTTCTGACCAACGCCATAGTCACTGTGCGAGAGCCCATACGTCAGGCAGCCTCCTCGGTCGCCGACTGGCTGGACGGCATCTACGGCTATCTGTTCGAGTACGAGCAGCTCAAGGCCGAGAACGAGTCGCTGAGGATACAGCTGGCCGAGGCGAAGGAGGAGGCCCGCTCGGGTCAGGACGCCCTCGACGAGAACGAGCGCTTCCGGAACCTCCTGGGCTTTGCGGAAAAGCACTCGGACTTCGTGTTCGAGTCGGCGAGGATCGTGTCCTGGAGCGCCTCGAACTGGGGCTCGAGCTTCACGATAAACAAGGGCGAGCGCAACGGCATCGAGGTCGGCGACTGCGTGGTCAACGAGTACGGCGCTTTGGTCGGGCAGATCTCGGAGCTGGGCGAGAGCTCGGCCACGGTGCGCACGCTCATCGACGTGGACACCAGCATCGGCGCCCTGGTCGGAGCGGACGGCTCCGCCGCCATGCTGATGGGCGACTACACGCTCATGCGCCAGGGCCAGGTCAAGGTCACCTGGCTGACCGAGGGCGCTCAGCTCTTCCTCGAGGACGACGTGCTGACCTCCGGCTCCGGCGGACTCATCCCGCAGGGCATAGTCATAGGCAGCGTCGCCTCCATCCAGAGCGAGGCGGGCGGCCAGACCGAGTACGGCATCATCAACCCCGCCGTGGACCTCGACACCCTCGTGCAGGTGTTCATCATAAAAGAATTCGACGTGGTCGAGTGACCCGTCAGCGGAGGCTTTGCAATGCTCAGGGACCTCATCGACCGGGAAAAGCTGCGCCGGGCGCTGCTCTACCTGCTCTACATCCTCCTGTGCCTGCTGGTGCAGGACTCCATATTCGCGAGCCTGCCGCTCTTCGGCGTGAACATGCTCTTTCTGCCCGCCGCCGCAGTGGCGATAGGCATGTTCGAGGACGGCGTCTGGGGCGCCGCCTTCGGGCTGATCCTCGGCTTTCTCGCGGACATAAGCTACAACTACACGGCGCTCTTCGTCGCCGTGTTCCCGGTGCTGGGCTTCTTCGCCGGCATACTCTCGCGCTGGCTGGTGAACAAGCGCTTCTTCGCCTATATGCTCGTGTGCACCGCGGGCTGCGTCGTGACCGCGGCGGCGCAGATGTTCGGGCTGCTGCTCAAGGGGCACGAGTTCGGCTCCATGCTCTGGACCGCCATAGTCCAGGTGCTGTGGTCCCTGCCCATGACCGCGGCGCTGTATTTCCCATGCAAGGCGATAGCGAGACGCAAAATCTAGCTTCGCCGCCGTTCCAGCGAAAGGATAAGCCATGAAAAAACTTGTAAGTTCAGGCAGGCTCTTCGCCTTCGGCGTCCTGGTAGTGACGCTCATAGCACTGTGCGTTGTGACGCTCTACAAGCTGCAGATAATCGAGGGCGCAGCCTATTATGAGGAGAGCCAGAACAAACAGGCCTCGAACCAGACCGTCACCGCCGCGCGCGGCAACATCCTCGACCGCTACGGCCGGGTCCTGGTCTCTAACCGCGAGTGCTACAACCTCAGGATAAGCGACACTCGCCTCTTCTCCGACGAGGTGGAGGACCCCAACGCCGTCATCCTCGAGATGATAAACATGGTCGAGGCTGCGGGCGAGACCTATATCGACGACCTGCCCATAACCAAGGAGCCGCCCTTCGAATACACGGAGATGACCGCCCTGCAGAGCACGCTGCTCACGGCCTATCTCAAGGACAAGGGCCTCGACGAGGACACCAGCGCCGTGGAGCTCATGAGCTATTTCCGCACCCGCTATGACATAGCCAACAGCTATAACGCAGAGGAGATGCGCAAGATAGCCAGCGTCCGCTACGCCCTCAACGTGCGCTACTCCATCAACACCAACCCCTATGTCTTTGTCGAGGACGCCTCGATAGACCTCATCTCCGACCTGATGGGCGTCGTCGGCAACGTCGTGGAGGTCGAGACCTCCTACGTCCGCGAGTACAACACCCAGTATGCGGCCCACATCCTCGGCTACGTCCAGGCGATGAGCGAGGAGGACATGGCCAAGTACCGTCCCCAGGACGAGAACAGCGGCTACGACTACGACACCAAGGTCGGCCGGGACGGCGTGGAGTACACCTTTGAGGACTGGCTGCACGGCACGAACGGCACTGCCCGCGTGACCCGCACCTCCAGCGGCACGATAACCAGCACGGTGTACACCGAGGACCCCGTCCCCGGCAACCACGTCTACCTCACCATCGACATACAGCTGCAGGAGGCCGTGGAGAGGATACTCGAGACGGGCATCTACGAGCTGCAGCTCAAGCGCGACGAGGACAACGTTAAGTACACCATGGAGGGCAACCTCGACGAGGTGAAGGAGGACATACAGGGCGGCGCCATAGTCGTCGTGGACGTCAAGACGGGCGAGCCCCTCGCCATAGCGAGCTACCCCACCTTCGACCTCTCGAGCATCATAGAGGACTACAGCGACCTGCTGGAGGCCGAGAACGACCCGCTCTTCAACCGCGCGCTCAACGGCGCCTACGAGCCGGGCTCCACCTTCAAGCCCTGCACCGCCATCGCCGGCCTCACGGAGAACATAATCAACACCGAGACCCAGATAGAGTGCACCGGCCTCTTCACCAAGTACGCCGACCAGGGCTACTCCCCGGCCTGCTGGATATACACCCAGAATGACGGACAGCTCACCCACGGCTATGACAACGTCACCGAGGCCATAAAGGACTCCTGCAACATCTTCTTCTACACCGTGGCCGACAACCTCGGCATCCGCAAGCTCATGGAGTACGCCAAGAACTTCGGCCTGGGCGAGAGCACGGGCATCGAGCTCTCGGAGACCACCGGCAACATGGCGAACCCGGACAACCACCTCAACTACGACGTGGACTCCTGGGTGGACGGCGACACGGTCCAGGCCGGCATAGGCCAGTCCGACAGCATGTTCACGCCGCTGCAGCTCGCCGAGTACTGCGCCGCCATCGCAAACGGCGGCACGCGCCACTCCGCCGCCATCCTCAAGAGCGTCCGCAGCTACGACTACTCGCGCCAGCTCTATCAGAAGGAGACCGAGGTGCTCTCCACCGTCGATAGCGCCGACTACAACTGGGCCGCCGTCCAGCGCGGCATGTACCTCATGGCCAACGACATCACGAGCTCCAGCTACACCGTCTACCAGTATCTCAACAACTACTCATACAACGGAGTGAGCCTGCCCGTGGCGGCCAAGACCGGCACCTCCCAGCTCGGCGAGGGCAGGACCAACAACGCCATCTTCATGTGCTATGCGCCCTTCGACGACCCCGAGATCGCCATCGCAATAGTGGTCGAGCGTGGCCAGGCCGGCGCCAACCTCTCCAAGATGGCCCGCAACGTGCTGGACGCCTATTTCAGCCTCGGCACCCTCAACACCACCGCCGAGCGCGAATACAGCCTGCTCAAGTGAGCTTTTCGCGCGGAAATTCGAGGAAAGCCGAAGAAATCAGTTGAAGTTTTTACAGATGTGGCATATAATTGACATCTAAAGTATTTTATCGAACGGACGGCCACCGACGGGAGATCGGAGGGCCTGGAGGGAGAAAGGAACATGAATATTGCGCTGCTGGCCGACGACGGCAAGAAGGAACTGATGGTCCAGTTCTGCATTGCCTACTGCGGCATCCTTGCGGAGCACAAC
>CAUAHS010000106.1 GCA_958428885.1 uncultured Eubacteriales bacterium | reverse complement strand
CATCTTCATCAACAACGCCATCTACGGCATGACCGGCGGCCAGATGGCCCCCACCACCCTGATCGGCCAGAAGACCACCACCAGCCCCTATGGCCGCAGCGAGGAGTGGTCCGGCGCTCCCATCAAGATCTGCGAGATGCTCTCCGCCATCCCCGACACCTATTATGCCGAGCGCGTCGCCCTCAACACCACCGCCAACATCATCAAGGCCAAGAAGGCCATCACCAAGGCCTTCAAGTACCAGATGGAGGGCCACGGCCTGAACATCGTCGAGATCCTTTCCACCTGCCCGACCAACTGGGGCCTCAGCCCGGTCGAGGCCATGAAGTGGCTCGAGGACAACATGATCCCGTACTACCCGCTGGGAGTCTACAAGGATAAGGGGGCCGAGTAATAATATGAAAGAACAGTGCATATTCGCCGGTTTCGGCGGACAGGGCATGCTCCTCATAGGCAAGTTCCTTGCTGAGGCAGGCATGGAGTCCGGCAAGCACGTCTCCTGGCTGCCGTCCTACGGCCCTGAGATGCGCGGCGGCACCGCCAACTGCTCCGTCGTCGTATCCGATAAGCCCGTCGCTTCCCCGCTCATCTCCGTCGCGGACACCGTCCTCGCCATGAACCTGCCCAGCATGCTCAAGTTCCAGAGCGAGGTCAAGCCCGGCGGTCTGCTGCTCGTCAACAGCAGCATCATCGACGAGAAGTCCAACCGCGATGACTGCGACGTCGTCTATGTCCCCTGCAACCACATCGCAGAGGATATCGGCAACCCGAAGGGCGCCAACGTCGTCTTCCTCGGCGCCTACGTCGCCAAGAAGCCCGACGTCATCGACGAGGCCACCATCATCGAGGCCATCCGCGTCGAGCTCGGCGAGAGGAAGGCCAAGTTCCTCGAGGGCAACATCAAGGCCCTCAAGGCCGGCATGGAGTACGTCCAGAAGCTCGGCTGAGCCCAGGCAACACAAAACCGGCCCCCTTTTCAGGGGGCCGGATATTTTTATGCCGTGATAACGCGAGTGAAAAATGCTGGGCGCGAAACTTTCATTCGTTATGGGCTGGCTTCTTTCTATCCGGGTAGGGGTGGGGCAGGTTCCAGCGAAAATAGGCGGAGAGCAGGCGGAGCACCACAACGCAGACCATGCCTGCCACGACCGACGCGCTCTCGCCCGCCACGCTGCGCAGCAGTACGCACACGATGGCGCCCAGCAGCGAGGCGCAGGCGTACACGTGCTTGACGAATATGTACGGCATGTCCCCCGCCATCACGTCACGGAGCACGCCCCCGCCGACGCCGGTCACGACGCCCACGAACACCAGCAGAAACGCCCCGTGCTCTCCAAGCTCGAACGCCGCGCCTATGCCCGTCACCGTGAACGCCCCCAGCCCCAGGCTGTCCATCACCAGCATTGAGATGTCATATGCCTGATGCCGACCCTCGAACCAGCCCCGGCGAGCCACTATGAACACGATCACCGACGCCGCTATCGCAAGGCAGGCGTAGATCGGGTCCTGAAACGTGCGCGGCGGCGTACTGCCCAGGATGAGGTCGCGGATAACTCCGCCGCCCACCGCCGTCGTCAGGCCCAGTATCACCACGCCGAAGATGTCCATGTTCTTCTTCACGCCCGTCATCGCCCCGGAGGCTGCGAACGCCACGGTGCCGATGATCTCCAGCACAAGTATCAGCGTATCCACGTCCTATCCCCTCCTGTGCAGCTCCGGCGGCGTCAGGATTGCCACCTGAGCCGGGGTCTCCGCCGTGAGCTCCAGCCTGTCCGTCTCATAGCGCCGCACCAGCGCCTCGCTGAAGAGGCTCGCGAACTCGTCCACGGGCCGGAGCCGGCGGTTGCCTCTTCCGCCGCCGCCGTAGTGCATCGGCAGCACCACCCGCGCACCGGAGGCGATGCAGATCTCGTATGCGGCGTAGGGCTCTATGGTCAGTATGCCGCCCGCAGGGGCCATTATTGCGTCACAGTCTCGTATGCGCTCCGCCTGCTCCTCCGTGAGGCGGCAGCCCAGGTCGCCGAGGTGCACTATCTTGAGGCCCTCGGCTCGCAGGATGTGGATGCGGTTCTCGCCCCTCAGCCGGCCGCCGAGCACGTCGTGATACGTCTCCAGCACCTCCACCTCAAATGGGTCGGCCGTCCCGCCCCGGCGCAGCTCCACCGCCTCCGTCCAGCCGTGGCCGTAGTGACCGTGGCTGCACAGCACCGCGTCGGCCGTGAGGTGAAGCTCCGGATAGCCGCAGAGCTCCCTGTGGTAATAGGGGTCCAGCACCAGGGAAAAGCCGCCCGAGACCAGCTCGAAACATGAGTGCCCGTGCCATATGATCTCCATCGTGAAACCTCCCATGAGCCCCACCCCGACTGCTCTTTCGGCCCGGCTGGAGCTTAAAAGTTGAAATCTTTCCCCACTTGTGCTAAAATGTAATTCACCTTAGCAGCAAGGAGAAAGACATGATAAAGAAAACGCTTTGCCTTATTCTCGCGGCCTGCCTCGTGCTGGCCGTTCCCGCCCTCGCTGCCGATACGCCCTCGCTGCGCACCAGTGAGGCCGGCATCGCCTTCATCAAGGACAAGGAGGGCTTCGCTCAGACCGCTTACGAGGACTCCCTCGGCTGGGCCATCGGCTACGGCACGCGCTGTGAGCCCGGCGAATACCCCAACGGCATCACCGAGGCCGAGGCCGACGCCCTGCTCCGGCAGCACCTCGTCGAGACCGAGAGCTACATAGACTCCGCCATGGCCTCCCTCGGCGTCACGCTCAACCAGCACCAGTACGACGCCCTCGCCAGCCTCACCTACAACATAGGCGTCGGCTGGTTCCACAGCGGCTACAGGCTCTACAACATGCTCTCTGCGGGTATACAGTACTACACAGACGAGTACATCGTCAACACCTTTGCGCGTTACAGCAACAGCGCCTCCGGCGAAGGCACCCTCGACGCGCTGGTCCAGCGCCGGCTCGAGGAGGCCCTCATCTTCCTCTACGGCGACTACGAGTTCGGCGGCACCCCGCTCTACGAGTACGAGTACAAGGAGCTGGCCGACGGCGACTATGAGCTCTTCCACCGCGTCTGGGCCGAGTACTCCCCCGCCAAGTTCAACGACGTGCCCTATACCCAGTGGTACTACGAGTACGTCTCCCCCCTCACCTACGCAGGCATCATGGACGGCTATGAGGACGGCAGCTTCCGCCCCGGCAGCAGCGTCACCGCCGGCGAGGCGCTCAAGCTCATCCTCCTCGCCGCAGGCTACCCCGTTCAGGAGCACACCAACTCCCACTGGGCCAGCGGCTATCTCGAACTCGCGCTCTCGCGCGGGCTCATCTCCGCCGACGACATCCGCTCCCTGGACGAGCCGGTGACCAGGCTCTTCATCGCCAAGCTCGCCGCCCGCGCGCTGAACCTCCAGCCCGACGGCAGCGCCCACTTTGCCGACACCTCCGACCCCTACGTCGGCGCGCTCTACAACGCCGGCATCGTCGAGGGCAGTTACTCCGGCAATCAGCTGGTCTACCTCCCCGGCGACAACATCAGCCGTGCCGAGATAAGCGCCGTCATCTGGCGCATCTACAACCTAGACTGAACCGCAAAAGCAAGGCCGCCCGGATCCCTCCGGGCGGCTTTTTCGCGCTCACAGCGCCTCCAGCCTCTCCACTATCGTGCGCAGCACGCGGTAGAATGCGGCTATGTCCTCTTTCGGTATATCGCCGCTCACGCGCTGGAGCTTCTCGTCCACTATGTCCGACATCTCGTCGGCCGCAGCATGTCCCTCCTCCGTCAGAGCCAGTGCGCCGCGATAGCGCCGTCTGGGTCCCGGTGCACTCTCGCAGATGAGTCCCATTGCGGTCAACTCCGAGACCACGCGCGAGATCTGCGCCCGGTCCACACCGCAGACCGAGGCCAGCTCCGTCGCCGTCAGGCCCTCCTCGTGCTCGTGGAGCACAAGCAGACACGAGACGTGCACGCTGCGCAGCCCGTAGCCGCGCACGTTCTCCGCCTTCGCCCGCTGAAGCGCCTTCTCCGCCCGCGATATCAGGCCGCTGAACTCCTGAAACCTCTCTGAATACATGGCTCCAGCCCCCTTGCTGCAGCTATGATAACGCAAAGATATTGACAAGTCAACATTTTGGTAGTATAGTTTGTTGACTGCTCAACATTATACGATTATATGGAGGCTGACATGGCGATAAGGATAATAACGGATTCGACTGCGGATTTCACTCAGGGCGAGGCGGCTGAGCTGGGGCTCGGGATAGTGGCTCTGCGCACCCGGTTCGGGGACGAGGAGTACATAGACGGGGTGACGATATCGCCCCGGGAGTTTTACGAGAAGCTGGTGGAGAGCGACGCTCTTCCGACGACGAGCCAGCCGTCCCCGGCGGAGTTTGAGGCGGCATACGAGCGCGTGCTGGGGCCCGGGGACGAGGCGGTGGTGATAACGATATCGTCGGAGCTCTCGGGGACCTGCCAGAGCGCTATGATAGCGGCGGAGAAGTACGACGGCCGGGTGCAGGTCGTGGACAGCCGCAGCGCGTCGATAGGGACGCAGATACTGGTGCGCCGGGCGCTCCAGCTGGCACCGGAGGCGTCGAGCGCGGCGGAGCTGGCGGCACGGCTGGGTGAGGAGCGGGAGCGCGTGTGCGTCATCGCGCTGCTCGACACTCTGGAGTATCTCAAGCGCGGTGGACGCATTTCGTCGGCTGTGGCCTTTGCGGGCGGTGTGCTGGCGATAAAGCCGGTCGTGACCATCAAGGACGGCCTGGTCCAGCTGGTTGGCCGGGCACGGGGGTCTAAAAACGGGAACAACCTGCTCTCGGAGTTCATCAACAAGCGCGGGGGCGTGGACTTTGACCTGCCGCACACCCTCGGCTATACCGGCCTCTCCGACGCTCTGCTGCAAAAGTACGTGCACGACAGCGCGTATCTGTGGACGGACCACGCCGAGAGCCTGCCCGTGAGCCTGATAGGCTCCGTGATCGGCTCCCACGGCGGTCCGGGTGCGATCGCCGTGGCCTTTTTCCAGAAGGTCTGAGCCTCAAACACGGCGGCGCCCCGCTCGGTAAATGAGCGGGGCGCCGTTTTTTTGTTCATTTGGTCCGGCTTTTTGCGCCGTGGCGGTCCAACCCTCCGCCGTGGGTGTGGATGTCGAAGAGCAGGCTCAGGAAGCTGGCGTTATAGGGCACAAAGCAGCCCTCGCCCAGCAGCTTCAGCACCTCGGCGGCCGACGCCCAGCGGACATCGAGCACCTCCTCGCGCTGGAGGCGCAAGTCGGAGATGTCAGCGCCGTGTCCGGTGAAGAACACGTCGTCAAAGCCCGTTTCAAAGCCTATGCTCAGCCTCGGCCGCACGCCGGCAAAGCTCGCGCTGATGCCCAGCTCCTCAAAGAGCTCGCGCTCCGCCGCCGTCTGGCTGTCCTCGCCCGAGACGGCGCAGCCCCCGGCGCTCAGATCCCAAAGCCCCGGCCAGCCGTGCTTCGTGGTCTGCCGCCGCTGGATGAGCATCCGCCCGTCCGGTGCGAACACACAGATGTGCACCACGAGGTGGAACCCGCCTGCGGGCACCGGGTCGCCGCGGTACATCGTGCGCCCCGTCAGCGAGCGGTCAAAGCTGTATACGTCCCAGAGCTCCCGCGACATACTCACTTGCCCGCGCTGAGATACTCGAGTATCTCGGCGGCGTTGGTGTCCGGCTTGACCTTGGGCATGACCTTTTCGATGACGCCGTTCTCGTCGATGATGTAGGTCGAGCGCACGACGCCCATGCTGACCTTGCCGTAGTTCTTCTTCTCCTGCCAGACGCCGTAGGCCTCGATGGCCAGGCGCTCCGGGTCGGAGAGCAGGATGAAGGGCAGGCTGTTCTTCTCCGCAAAGCGCTGGTGCGAGGCCTGGGAGTCTCGGCTAACGCCGATGACAACCGTGCCCAGCGCTTCGAACTGCGAATATGCGCCCGCAAAGGCGCAGGCCTGCCGGGTGCAGCCGGGGGTGTTGTCCTTGGGATAGAAATAGAGCACGACCTTTTTCCCGCGGAAATCCGAGAGCGAGACGTTGTTGCCGTCCTTGTCCGGGAGCGTGAACTCCGGAGCCTTGGTGCCGACTTCGAGCATATGTGTTACCTCCTGAGTGTTGTATTCTTGTATGGGCCCAGCATAATACGCCGCGCCGGAGCCGTCAAGAGCAAAGCGCGCTTTAGCATTTTCTACAAGACAGGGCGCAGAAATTTGTGAGACGCAAGATACAAATCTGATACAGCTCCGTCGTATGCTGGTGAAAACGGGAGGTGCGGCATGAAAAAGCTTGCTTTGGCGCTCATTTTCGCGCTCACGATATCTCTCGCTGCCTGCGGTGCGGAGGCGCCGCCGACAGTGAGCGGAGAGCCTTCGCCGGAGGCGTCCGCGGCGGCCATGAGCTGGCACGGCAAGGGCGCGTGCTACACGGCGGAGCCCGTCATATACGGCAAGAACGAGTGGATGGGCTGCTCCTTCGACTACGCCGGCAAGAACTTCAGCCTCGTGAGCGCGGAGGACGGTACGCTCCGTGTCCTTTGCGGCGGAGAGGAGCTCTTTGCCGCCGAGGGC
>CAUAHS010000105.1 GCA_958428885.1 uncultured Eubacteriales bacterium | reverse complement strand
GGCTTTGCCTCTGGACTCCACCACCTTTGAAAAGGTGGACGAAACTTTCAGACTTGGGGTACGATACGGCGGCACTCGAGGTAATAGCGCTTGTCGCGCGCGTGGCCGATCGAGAAGCTCTTCTTCGGGTACGGGCCATGCTCCGTGATATACGGGAACAGCTCCGCCTTCTCCAGCCTCGGGAGCAGCACGCCCGCCGACGAGGGCTTGCCGCCCAGCGCGCGCGCCTCCTCGTCGCCGTGGATATAGTCCGGCTCTCCGCCGTGCTGACGCCGCCAGTCGCCCAGCAGCTCGTCCACCAGCGCCACAAGCGCACCCAGCGGCAGACCCGTCTCTATCTCCATCTCCCGCTTTCCCGCCAGCAGCGTCACCGCCTGGCCCTTGCCCCTCGGCAGCCTCGCCGCCGCCTCCTCTATGAACCCGCGCGGTGCCGTCTCCAGCAGCACGCGGTGTATCGGCTCGAACGTCACCGCCTCGTCGTGGATGTTCACTATCTCCGCCAGCGCATACCGCGCCGGATGCGTCTCCAGCTCCGACTCCGGGAGATTTCGCTTTATCTGCTCCCAGCAGCGCTTCGCCGCCGCCAGGCTGTGGTTCCCGTCACCCATCGCAAAACGCACCGTGCCCTCCGGCGCCTCCAGCGCGCGCGCCAGACGCTCCGCCGCCTCGCCCGTCACACGGCTCCCGCGGATCCGGCCGCCTCCGAGCATCAGCTCGAAGTCATAAAGCTCCTCCCCGCCCGCAGCCGAGGGTATCACGGCGTTTCCCGGGTCGTCTATGAACACCATGATGTGCGGCATCTCCAGCGTCGCACCCCGACGCACCTCCACACGTGCCGGAAGCCGGCTCTCTACCGTACCCTCCGTCGCACGCACCGGCGTCGCACTCCCCGGCGCCCAGTCGTAGCACTCCAGGTCCAGCTTGCCTACCAGACCCCGCCGCACTGCCCCCGAGCTCAGCGTCCGCTCCACGTAAATGAAGCTGTCCTCCACCGTCCGGAAAACGCCCTGGTTAACATAATTCTGCATCGCGGCGTATATCTTCCTGGTCTCCGCCGCGCTGTCGCGCACGCCGAGCCAGGCCTCGGGCAGCATGAGGCGCAGGGTGCTGGGTTCGGAGCCGACAATGCGCTCGGCCTCCCGCCAGTACTCGGGCTCGGCGGTGAACTGGTCGCAGGCGATGCAGCTCCACTTTGTCATATCGTCAACGCGCGGGAGGAGTATGTCCGCGGGTGTGAAAACTCTCATACTATCGCCTCCATGGCTATCTTCGACCAGCCCTCCATCTGCTCCGAGAGGGCGGCAAGCTCGGATTTTTTGACCCAGAAGCCCTCGAGCTTTTCAGTCTCGCGCACACGGACCTCGCCCGCGACCTCCATGGTGAACATGAAGCCGAGGTGGACGCTGCCGACGTCGTTGGTCTCCTCGTTTATGACGCCGACGGGCGTGAGCGAGAGCTCGTGCTCGACCTCGACCTCCTCCTCGACCTCACGGCGCAGACCGCGCATGAGCGCCTCACCGCGCACGGCGTCGTCAACCGGGTTGATGTGCCCGCCGACTCCGATGGACAGCAGCCCGTGCAGGCGGGCTTCTCCGCCCTTTTTGAGCCGCCGGAGGACGAACACCTCCTCCCCGCGCGTGAGCGCGACGTAGGGGATGATCTGCCGGTAAGACGGGTCCTCCTCCATCTCGGGCCTGGGCCGGAACTCGTGATGCGCGGTGACTATGTCGAGTATTTCCGCGTCGTGCCCCCGGATGAGGCCGTTTTTGCCCGCGATATAGGGGGCGAGGTATTCGGTTTTGACTACGAGTATGCTTTCGCTCATTTTGACTTCTCCCACTTTTTGGCGCGCTCCACCGCACGGAGCCATTCGCCGTGATATTTTTCCGCCGTCTGCACGTCCATCTCGGGCGTGAACACCTTCTCCGACTGCCGCAGCGCGGCTATCTCGGCGATCTCGGTCCAGAGCCCGGCGGCGAGTCCGGCGAGGAATGCCGCGCCGAAGGCGGTGGTCTCCACCATCTTCGGGCGGTCGATGGGTTTTCTGAGGATGTCGGCCTGGAACTGCATGAGGAAGTCGCTGACCGAGGCGCCGCCGTCGACCCTGAGCACGGAGAGCGTGCGTCCGGAGTCCATCTCCATGGCGTCGAGCAGGTCCTTGACCTGATAGGCGATGCCCTCGAGCGCCGCACGGACTATGTGGGCCTTGGTGGTGCCCCGGGTGAGGCCGACCATGGTGCCCCGGGCGTACATGTCCCAGTGTGGGGCGCCGAGACCGGTGAAGGCCGAGACGAGGTAGACGCCGCCGTTGTCGGGCACGGACTCGGCCAGAGGTCCGCTCTCGCCCGCAGTGGCGATGAGCCCGACCTCGTCCCGCAGCCACTGTATGGAGCTGCCGGCGTTGAAAACGCTGCCCTCGAGGGCGTAGGTCGTGCGGCCGTTCAGGCTCCAGGCGACGCTGGTGAGCATGCCGGAGAGGCTGCGGACGCTGCGGTCGCCGGTGTTCATCAGGGTGAAGCAGCCGGTGCCGTAGGTGTTCTTGGCCTCGCCGGGCTTGACGCAGCCCTGGCCGAGCAGTGCGGCGGCCTGGTCGCCCGCGCTTCCGCAGATGGGCACCCCCGCGAGCGCCTCGAGCCCCTTTATCCCCGGGGCGATGCGGCCGTACTCTGCCGAGGACGGCACGGGTGCGGGCAGCATGCTCATCGGCACGCCCAGCACGCGGCACAGGTCCTCGTCCCAGCGCAGGCGGTCTATGTCGAAGAGCATCGTGCGCGAGCAGTTGGAGTAGTCCGAGATGTGCTCCCGCCCGCCGGTGAGGTTCCAGATGAGCCAGGAGTCCACGGTGCCGAAGATGAGCTCACCGCGCTCGGCACGCTCGCGCGCGCCCTCCACGTTGTCGAGTATCCAGCGTATCTTGGTGCCGGAGAAATAGGCGTCGATGAGGAGGCCGGTCTTGTCCCTAATGTAGGCGCCGACGCCCTCGGCGGCCAGCCGGTCGCAGAAGGGCGCGGTCCGGCGGCACTGCCAGACGATGGCGTTGTAGACGGGCTTGCCCGTGGTGCGGTCCCAGACGAGGGTGGTCTCGCGCTGGTTGGTGACGCCGATGGCGGCGATGTCCGCGGCGTCGACCCCGCTCTTGGCAAAGGCGTCCGAGAGCGCGTGTATCTGCGTGCCCAGGATGTTGGCCGGGTCGTGCTCCACCCAGCCGGGCTTCGGGTATATCTGCGGGTAGTCGTACTGCGCGATCGAGACTATCTCGCCGCTGCGGTTGAACACGATGGCGCGCGAACTTGTCGTGCCCTGGTCAAGGGCGATGACGTAGCCTTTCATCTGAAGCCTCCTTGTTGACTTGAGTGCCGAATTAGACTAAAATCTCCTTATAAAGAATAACACATGAGGAGGTAAATGAAAATGCCCATAATCACCGAAAATAATTACACCTTCACCTCGGCCGACGGGGCGACGCCCATACATGTGCGCGAGTGGGTGCCGGACTGCGACATAAACGGCGTGGTGCAGATCTCGCACGGCATCAACGAGTACATAGGCCGCTATGCGGATTTTGCGCGCTTCCTGGCCTCGAAGGGCTTTGTCGTCGTGGGCAACGACCACCTCGGCCACGGCGAGAGCGTGCTCAGCCCGGAGTACATAGGCTTTTTCGCGCTGGAGGACGGCTGGTACAAGGTCACGGCGGACATAGAGACGCTGCGCCGCCTGACTGCGGAGAAGTGGCCGGACGTGCCGTATTTCCTCTTCGGGCACTCGATGGGCTCCTTCCTGGCGAGGACGTATATGATACGCTATCCCGAGGCGCCGCTCGCGGGGGTCATCCTCTCGGGCACGGGCCAGCCGCCGGAGGCGCTGGTGGCGGCGGGGCGTTTCCTCTGCGACGGAGACATGCTCAAGAACGGCCCCATGCACCGGAGCGAGACCATCTCCAATGTCGCCTTCGGCAGCTACAACAAGGGTTTTGAGCCCAAGCGCACGAAGTACGACTGGCTCACGCGCGACGAAGCCGTTGTGGACGCCTACGCAAAGGACCCGCTGTGCACCTTCACGCCGACGACGAGTCTGTTCCGCGACATGATGTTCGGGCTGTCCGTCATCGGCCGGAGGCATAACCTCGCCAAGATGAACAAGGACCTGCCCGTCTACTTCATGAGCGGCGACAAGGACCCCGTCGGCGGCAACGGCATGCAGGTGGCAAAGGTGTACAGCATGTTCATCCACGCCGGAATGCACGACGTGTTCTACAAGTTCTACAAAGACGGCCGCCACGAGATGCTCAACGAGCAGAACAAAGACGAGGTCTACCGCGACATCCTCAACTGGCTGTTTAAGAAAATAGACTGAGAAAACCCCCGGCGTCCCAAACGGACGCCGGGGGTAATTTTGCCTTTGAGAACAGCATTGCACTTGATAGCATGTTCGCCCAAAAAACCGCCCCCGAAGCCACGAGGCTTCGGGGGCGAAAGTCAAACCAAAACCGGAGCCCAGAACGGGCTCCGGTTTTGAAAGGAGGGGCAAGGGAGTGAGCGCAGTTTTCGGCGTCAGCCGCAGGCTGTCGACGGAAACGGAGCCGAACGGACTTTGCCCCGACGCTGGAGCGGGCGAAGGGAATCGAACCCTCGTATCCAGCTTGGAAGGCTGGTGTTCTACCATTGAACTACGCCCGCGTACCTGGATATGTTACCATTCCCGGCGGCTGATGTCAACGTTTTTATTGCGTCACAGCACGACTATCGTCACGCCGTTGTTCGCACCTTCGAGGTCGTGGTCACGGCGGAGGTCGTCGCAGAGGGCGAAGGCGCGCCTTGTCGCCTCGTCAAAGATCGAAAAGCGCTCGCCCGGGATGTAGTCGCGTATCTTCCCGCGCTGCTTCTGCCGCTCCAGATACGAGCGCACCTCGACCCTTATCTTCCCGCCCTTGCCGCTCGAGCCGTAGCCGTGGATGAGCTTCACCGCCGAGGCGCCCAGCGTCCGGCCGTTCTCGATGGCGTAGGTCGCCCGGCGCACGGCGAGGTCGGCTGTCGGCATGTCGTATTTGATGTTGACCTCCTTGAGATAGCCCATGTCACGCCCTCTCGCGTATCGCCGAGCACTTGCACACGGCGGCGCACATGCCGCAGCCCGCGCATTTGGCCTCGTCGATGACCGGGCTCCGGCCGCTTATCGCCGGGCAGCCGAGCCTCCCGCAGGCGCCGCAGCGGCGGCAGCGGTTGGCGTCGGTCTCATACGTCCGTCCGGCGCCGCCCCTGTGCAGCAGCGCGCACTCGCCGCGGACTATGATGGCCCGCGCGCACTTTCCCTCCGGCGCCGCCCGGAGCGCCGACTCGATGCCGTTTATGTCGTCAGCGGCGAGCTCCACGGGCTCGACGCCGCAGCGGCGGCAGAGCTCTGCGGGGTCTCCCCCGCCCTTTTTCTCGTCCACTATGACGAGCGTGCCGCCCGTCCCGGCCAGCAGGCGCAGAGCGCCCTCCGAAACGTCTGCGGCGCCCATGACGGCGGCGGTGTCGCGCGCGGACTCCGGCATGGCGGCGGTGAAGCCCGCGAGAGCCGCTGCGGCGGTGCCCCGCCCCCAGGCGGCGTCCAGCGCCAGAAACGGCCGTTTCCCGCCGAGCAGCGAGCAGCCGCCGTCGCCTATCGTGCGCAGCCAGAGCTTCGCCGCGGCGTAATACACGCCCCTGTACGGACAGCCGGGGCACATCTCCTCCCGCGCGCTCTCCCGGACAAAGCGCTCGGGCTGCTTGTGGTACTTTCCCGCCTCCGGCGAATCGGCCTCGGCGGAATAGTCCGCATCCGGGGCGAGGGCCACGACGGCGTCGCCGCTCTCTGAGGCGGCGAAGGCCTCACGGAGGCTTGCAAAGTTCCCGCCCGTCCCCGGCATAAGCACGGCGACGCCGCCTGTGACGTGGCTCGCGGGCAGTTCCGACGCCCCGGAGAGCGCCGCAAGGACGCGCCTTCCCGCGAGGGAGGCGCCGAGGGCGGCGTACACGGCGGTGCCGGCGTCGGCGCAGCCGAACACACGCATGTCCTCCGGCGTGGAGAGCTCCACACCCGAGGCGAAAACGAGCCGGCACCCGGCGGCATATGCGCTTGAAACGGCCTTTTCAAAGGTCATCACTGCACCTCCCGGTTATAGATGGGCTTTACGTATCTCCGACCGCGCCAGACGATGGCGAACACGCTGACGAGGCTTATGACCTGCATCCCCGCGATGACGGAGCGTATGGGCAGCACCTCGCCGAGCGCTCCGGCGACGAGCTGGCCTATGACGCTGCCGAGGGTGGTGAACATGAGGAACACGCCGTTGAATCGGGCACGGCATGAGTCAGGCACATAGCTCTGCGTGGCGGAGATGCGGATATTGTACGAGTTGACGGCGAGGAAGCCCGAGGCGAAGCACATCACGAGCATCAGGTCCTTCGGCACGAACACGAAGCCGCCCTCGAGGAAGCAGATGGAGGCGTAGACCGTGAGCGCGATGGCGAACTTGTGCTGCGG
Organism: uncultured Eubacteriales bacterium; assembly: GCA_958428885.1. Lineage (GTDB taxonomy): Bacteria > Bacillota > Clostridia > Oscillospirales > Oscillospiraceae > Scatomorpha. The sequence continues at coordinate 169 of CAUAHS010000105.1, read as the reverse complement.
CTTGTAGTGCACGCGGTAGTGCACGACGCCGCCGGCGAAGCGGCCGACGACGTTGGCGGCCATGATGAGGGCGTAGGCGTACACCCCCAGCGAGGGCTCGCTGCGGAAGAAGGGCAGCCACAGCGCGCTGGCTCCGCTGCCCACGAGCATGGAAAAGAAGAAGTATACC